>JANOVJ010000212.1:0-3027 GCA_031417295.1 bacterium
GGACATCGCCGCCGGGCTGGCCGGCGGCGGCATCGAGTACTACCTGCCGCTGTTCTTCGACCAGACGGCGACGCTGTTCGACTACCTCGGGCCGGATGCCACGCTGGCACTGCATGGCGAGGTGGACGCAGCGCTGAAGCGCTTCTGGACCGACACCCGCGAGCGCCACCGCTTCTTGCAGCACGACCGTGAGCGGCCCATCCTGGCGCCGGAAGAACTGTTCCTGAAGGCGGAGGATTTCTTCGCTCGGGCGAATGAACAAGCGCTGCTTGCCGTGCGCGGGGGAGGCCCTCACCCCAGCCCTCTCCCGCAAGCGGGCGAGGGAGCTTTGCACCCTCTCCCTCCGGGAGAAGGCTGGGGTGAGGGTTCTACTTGGGCGCGCCCGCTGCCCGACCTCAGCGTGGACCGCGGCGCGCCCGAGCCGCTGAAGAAGTTGCAACTTCACGTCGGCGCAACAAAGCACCGGGTGCTGATCGTCGCCGAAAGCGAGGGCCGCCGCGAAAGCCTGCTGGAGTTGCTGCGCGACAGCCGCATCGAGCCACCGAGCGTGGCCTCGCTGGCCGAGTTCGAGGCCGGCGACGAGCACTATGCAATCGCGGTCGCGCCGCTGGCCGAGGGCTTCTTCTGGTTCGAGCCCGGCGCGATCGGAAGCGACGGCAAGGCCGTCGCGGCCAAGGCGATCCAGTTCGTCACCGAGACCGAACTCTTCGCCACCTCGCCGACCGCACGCCGCCGCCGCAAGCAGGAACAGGTCAGCGATGTCAACGCGCTGATCAAGGACCTGTCGGAGCTGAAGGTCGGCGACCCGGTGGTGCATGTGAACCACGGCATCGGGCGCTACGTCGGGCTGCGAAGCATCGACCTCGGCAACGACGAAGGTGGCCCGTCCGAGTTCCTGCATCTCGAATACGCCGACAAGGCGACCTTGTATGTGCCGGTGGCGCACTTGCACCTGATCGCGCGTTACACCGGCGTCAGCGCCGACGAGGCGCCGTTGCATCGGCTCGGCTCGGGCCAGTGGGACAAGGCCAAGCGCAAGGCCGCCGAGCAGGTGCGTGACACTGCTGCCGAGCTGCTGGACCTCTACGCCCGCCGCGCCGCGCGCGAAGGCTTTGCGTTCCGCTTCGCGCCGCACGACTACGAGGCCTTCGCGGCCAGCTTCGGCTTCGAGGAAACGCCCGACCAGAAGGCTGCGATCCACGCCGTGATCCAGGACATGGTGTCACCGCAGCCGATGGACCGGCTGGTCTGCGGCGACGTCGGCTTCGGCAAGACCGAAGTGGCCTTGCGCGCTGCGTTCGTGGCCGTCACGGGCGGCAAGCAGGTCGCGATCCTCGCGCCGACCACGCTGCTCGCCGAGCAGCACTTCCAGAACATTGCCGACCGCTTCGGCAAGTGGCCGGTCAAGGTGGCCGAGATGTCGCGCTTCCGTTCGGCCAAGGAAATCAAGGTCGCGCTCGAAGGCCTGGCCGACGGCACGATCGACATCGTCGTCGGCACCCACGCGCTGATTTCCGACAAGGTGAAGTTCAAGCGCCTCGGCCTGTTGGTGATCGACGAGGAACACCGCTTCGGCGTGCGCCACAAGGAGGCCATCAAGGCGTTGCGCTCGGAGGTGGACGTGCTCACGCTCACCGCCACGCCGATCCCGCGCACGCTCGGCATGGCGCTCGAAGGCCTGCGCGACCTGAGCGTGATCGCCACCGCGCCGCAGCGCCGGCTCGCGATCAAGACCTTCGTGCGCAATGAGAGCACGGGCACGATCCGCGAGGCCGTGCTGCGCGAGCTCAAGCGCGGCGGGCAGGTCTACTTTCTGCACAACGAAGTGGAAACCATCACCGCGCGGCGCGACAAGCTGGCCGAGTTGCTGCCCGAGGCGCGCATCGCCATCGCCCACGGCCAGATGCCCGAGCGCGAACTCGAGCGCGTGATGCGCGACTTCGTGGCCCAGCGCCACAACGTGCTCTTGTGCTCGACGATCATCGAGACCGGCATCGACGTGCCGACCGCCAACACCATCATCATGGCCCGGGCCGACAAGTTCGGCCTGGCGCAACTGCACCAGTTGCGCGGCCGCGTCGGTCGCTCGCACCACCAGGCCTACGCCTACCTGCTGGTGCCCGATGTGCAGGGGCTGACGAAGCAGGCCGCGCAGCGGCTGGAGGCGATCCAGCAGATGGAGGAACTTGGAAGCGGCTTCTACCTCGCCATGCACGATCTTGAAATCCGCGGCGCGGGCGAGGTGCTGGGCGAGAACCAGAGCGGCAACATGATGGAGGTCGGCTTTCAGCTCTACAACGAGATGCTGGCCGAGGCCGTGCGCTCGCTGAAGGCCGGGCACGAGCCCGATCTGCTGAGCCCGCTGTCGGCCACCACCGAGATCAACCTGCACGCGCCGGCCTTGCTGCCCGACGCGTATTGCGGCGACGTGCACACCCGGCTCAACCTCTACAAGCGCTTGGCCACCGCTGCCAAGCCGGAGCAGATCGACGCGCTGCTCGAAGAAATCACCGACCGCTTCGGCAAGCTGCCAACGCAAGGCCAGACTCTGTTCGACGTGCACCGCCTGCGCGTGCTCGCCAAGCCCTACGGCGTGACCAAGATCGACGCCGCGCCGCAACTGATGGTGATCAGCTTCCGCCCGAACCCGCCGGTCGAGGCGCTGAAGATCATCGAGCTGGTGCAGAAGAACCGTCACATCAAGCTGGCGGGCAACGACAAGCTGCGCATCGAGCGAGCGCTGCCTGAAGCTTCAGCGCGGGCGCAACTGGTGCGCGACGTCCTGCGTGCGCTCGGCACGCCAAAGCAAACCCAACCGGCCTGATCCCCTCATCCTCATGGCACACGAGTTCTCCCCTGGCCTGTTCATCCGCGGCTTCACGCCACCGCTGATGCTCAGCGACTTCAAGCTGGTTGCGTTCGACATGGATTCGACGCTGATCAACATCGAATGCGTTGACGAAATCGCCGCCGCGGCGGGGCGGCGCGACGAGGTGGCGGCCATCACCGAAGCGGCGATGCGCGGCG
>JANOVJ010000213.1:0-3621 GCA_031417295.1 bacterium
CAGGTCGCGCACCTCACCGGCCAGCGTGTACTTGTTCAGGACCATGTCGATCGTCACGTCTTCCTCGGCCACGGTGCCGTAGTTGCTGCGGAAGGTGTCGGCCGAGGCGCCGAAGTAGCCATGGTCCCAGACGAACGAGCCACCGAGCGCGCCGCCGTCGCTCTGGCTTTGTGAGTTGACGATCGTGCTGCGCAATTCGCTGCCACCATCGACCGGTCGTTCGAACGCGGGCACGCTCATGTCGTTGGTCTTGCGGTAGAACCCGTCACCGTGAATGACGAAGCCGTTGCCGCCCGCCTCCACGATGGCCGAGGCGCCGCGTTCGGTGGCCGGCCCGCCATAGCGCAGCTCAGCTGTGCCCGTGGGCGCAGTCACCGCGGTACGCGGAATGCGGTTGTCGATCGCGTTGACGACGCCGCCGACGGCGCTGCCGCCGTAGAGCAAGGCCGCCGGCCCGCGCAGCACCTCGACCCGCTCAATCACCAGCGGGTCGATCGGCACCGCGTGATCGTTGCTCAGGCTCGACGCGTCGAGCGCGACGCCGGCATTGCTGAGCAGCTTGATCCGGTCGCCGTCCATGCCGCGGATGATCGGCCGGTTGGCGTTCGGGCCGAAGTAGCTCGCCGAGACGCCGGGCAGGCCGTCCAGCGTTTCGCCGAGCGTGCTACCGCGGCGCAGCACCAGACCGTCGCCGCTGAGCACGGTGGTCGGGCTGACCACGTCGGCCGAGCGCAAGGGGTTGCCGGTGACGATGACTGGCGGCAGGTTCGTGTCCGGCGACGGTGCGGCGGCCGTGACGATTGGCGCCGCCGCGGCCTGAGCGCAGACGGTTCCATGAAGCGCCGCGATGGCGGCGGCGATGGTGCTGACCAGCGCGTGGCGCCGAGGGGAGATTTCGAGTTTCATTGCACGGTCCTGCTCGGGCCCGGTGGCGGGCCACGGATCTGAAGCGTCGCCTTCAACGGCCCCAAGCGCCTGCGGGCGCAGGGTTCAGAGCCGGGTCGGCGAGAGGGCGGAACCGCGCGATGCGGCCCGGTCTTCTTCAGGCGGCAGCGGGAGGGCCGCGGGCAAGAAACCCGGCCGCCTGGGCAGCGATCTGCCAGGAGCGGTGGGCAGCGATCACCGGCGTGTCGCCAGTGTCGTGGGCAGCCGGCACAACGGCCAGGCCCCCCGCCAGATCGGCCTGGGCCAGTTGGTCGAAGACCTTGCAATCGCGGTCGTCGTGGTGACCCGCAAAGAGTGCCTTGAGGAGCCGCGCACCGCCGTCATCGGCC
The DNA here is from genome assembly GCA_031417295.1 of bacterium. Classification (GTDB taxonomy): domain Bacteria; phylum Pseudomonadota; class Gammaproteobacteria; order Burkholderiales; family Burkholderiaceae_C; genus CAIKUF01. The sequence goes on from JANOVJ010000213.1 coordinate 1,275, forward strand.
TGCGCCGCGGCAGCGGCATGCCCATTCATCACGCGGTGCACCACCCCCAGCCATTGCGTCAACGCGAATGCGGCCAACATCAGCCCGATCAGCGATCGGCGCAGTGAGGGGAGCAGCAGGCGGGTGGGCATGGGAGTCGATACGGCGAGCGGGGCGGAGTCTAACAAGCTTGGCAGCAAGGCGGCGGCGACCATAATCCGCTGCCCGCCCGGGTGGTGAAACTGGCAGACACAGCGGACTTAAAATCCGCCGCTTCTCGGAAGAGGGCGTACGGGTTCGACCCCCGTCCTGGGCACCAAGGCCGCGCCGAGAGGGTCCCTGCGGACCCGCGAGTAGCGGCAGTGGCCGGACGTGTTCACACCGGAGACCCCATGGCCCTCTTTCCCCAAGACGCCCTCAACCCCGGGGTACGCAAGCGCGAAGTGTTCGGCTGGGCGATGTACGACTTCGCCAACTCGGGCTACACGACGGTGGTGTTGACGGCGGTGTTCAACGCCTACTTCATCGGCGTGGTGGCCGGCGGCGCGGACTGGGCCACGCTGGCGTGGACGCTCGTGATCGGCGCGTCGAGCGCGATCGTGATGGTGACGATGCCGGCCCTCGGTGCTTACGCCGACCTGCGCGCCGCGAAGAAGCGCCTGCTCGCGTTCACCACGCTCGGCTGCGTGGCCGCGACGCTGGTGCTCGCCACCGCCGGGCCGGGCGACTTGTGGCTGGCGGCGGTGGCAGTGATCGTCTCCAACGTCTTCTATGCCTACGGCGAATCGCTCAACGCGGCCTTCCTGCCCGAGCTTGCCCGCGACGACTCGATGGGGCGCGTCTCGGGCTGGGGCTGGAGCTTCGGCTACTTCGGCGGCATGCTGTCGCTCGGCCTCAGCCTCGGCTATGTGCTCTACGCGCAGAGCAAGAACCTGCCGGCGACTCACTTCGTGCCGGTGACGATGGTCATCACCGCCAGCGTCTACGGCGTCGCGTCGCTGGCCACCTTCGCGCTGCTGCGCGAGCGCGCCGTGGCGCAGGCGCGGACGGTCGGCGACACCGGCCTGCGCGCGTCGGTGGCGCGCCTCGCGGCCACTTGGCGCAGCGCCCGCAACTACCGCGACTTCATGTGGCTGCTGGCCTGCGGCGCCTGCTACCAGGCGGGTATCTCGGTCGTGATCGCGCTGGCGGCGGTGTACGCCGAACAGGTGCTGGGCTTCAAGCAGACCGACACGATGGCGCTGATCTTCATGGTCAACATCGCCGCCGCGCTGGGCGCGTTCGGCTTTGGCTATGCGCAGGACCGCATCGGCCACAAACTTGCGCTCGGCGTGACGCTGGCGGGCTGGGTGGTGATGACGATCCTTGCCGCGCTGGCCACCACGGCCACGCTGTTCTGGGTCGCCGCAGTCATCGCCGGGCTGTGCATGGGCTCGAGCCAGTCGGCCGGGCGGGCGATCGCGGGCGTGTTCGCGCCGGTCGCGCAGCGCGGCGAGTTCTTCGGGCTGTGGACGTTTGCGACGCGCCTCTCGGCCATCGTCGGGCCGGTGACTTACGGCGTGATCACGCTGCTGACGGGGGGCAACCAGCGCATCGCGATTCTGTCGACGGCGGTGTTCTTCGTGCTCGGCCTGCTGTTGCTGGCGCCGATCAACGTGGCGCGTGGGATGCAGGCCGCGGGGCAGCGATAGACCGGGTCAGCTCGCCGACGAACCGCGCGCGCCGTCGACGCTCCAGGCGCCGCCACCGGCTGCGCTGAGGAACAGGAACACGAAGCTGAACATGATCGCCAGCTCGCCGCCGTTCAGGATCGGCGTCAGCATGCCGCCCTGCGAGGCGTGCGCCATGAAGTAGGCAACAGCCATGAAGCCCGACATCACGAACGCCGTCGGCCGCGTGAACAGGCCGACCAGGAGCAGCAGGCCGCCCACGATTTCCAGTGCGCCGGCCACGCCGGTCAGCGACATCGCCTGCATGCCGTCGAACATCGCCACATGCGGCATGCCGAAGAACTTGGCCGTGCCGTGCTGCAGGAACAGGAAGGCGCTGACGATGCGCAGCAAGGCGAGGGCTTGCGGGGCGAAGCGGTTGCTGGTGAACATGGAAGGTTCCTTGAGTTGTTGGTAAGGGAGGTTGAAGAGATTCGATCTAGCCGAAGCGAAAGCCGGATACGGTGGCGCCCATGACCTGGTCCTCGAACACCTTGGCGCCGAGATCGTTGCCCGCAGCGCCGGCCGCCACCATCAGCGGCAGCAAGTGTTCTTCGCGCGGGTGCGAGGCGCGGCCCGCGGGCGCGTGTTCCCACGCGACGAGCGCGCTGTTGCGCTCTGGCGCGCTGGGCGCGGAGACGGCCGCCGTCAGCCAGGTG
>JANOVJ010000214.1:0-1677 GCA_031417295.1 bacterium
GTCTTGGCCGGCGGGTCCAGGCGCTGGGTGCGCTTGCCGACGATCGTGAACTGGCTCGGGTCCTTCAGCGTGGGTTTCTCGGGCACCGGCAGCTTCGACGCTGCTTCGGCGAGCGAGCCGTAGGTGGCCTTCTGCCCGGCCGGGCCGAGCACCATGCCGTCCTGCGCCTTGAGCTGCGCTTCGGGCACATTCCATTGCTGCGCCGCGGCCGAGACCAGCATCATCCGCACCTGGGCACCCGCAACGCGGAGCTTTTCCCAACCGTCGCGCACCGAAGTCGAGCCGCCGGTGAGCTGCGGCCCGCCGAGCAGCGCGTTGCCGTAGAGCTTGGCGTCCGGCGGGGCGATCGAGACCTTGATACGCCGCAGGTCGACATTCAACTCCTCGGCGATCAGCATCGGCATCGAGGTGTACACGCCCTGGCCCATTTCGGAGCGGGCCGAGATCAGCGTGATCGTGTTGTCGTCGGCAATGTGGACCCAGGCGTTGGGCGTGTACAGCAGGCCGGCCGCCTGCGCCGGGCCGGCGCCGCTGACCGACGCGCCAACCAGCAGGCCGCTGCCCACGGCCGTCGAGGCTTGCAGGAACTTGCGGCGCGACACGCCGTCGTCCGACGAAGCTGCCAGGTTTTCGATGAGGTGATGTGTCATGGCGTGGGCTCCTTCAGGCGCGGCGCATGTCGGCGGCGGCGGTCTTGATCGCGGCCTTGATGCGGCCGTAGGTGCCGCAGCGGCAGATGTTGCCGCTCATCGCGGTGTCGATCTCGGCATCGCTCGGGTTCTTGTTGCCCGCCAACAGCGCGGCGGCGCTCATCAACTGGCCCGACTGGCAGTAGCCGCACTGCGGCACATCGTGCGAGATCCAGGCCGCCTGCAGCGGGTGCAGCTTGGTGCTGCTCGCCAGGCCCTCGATCGTCGCGACCGACTTGCCGCTCGCGGCCGCCAGCGGCGTGACGCAGGAGCGAACCGGCACGCCGTCGAGGTGCACCGTGCAGGCGCCGCACAGCGCTGCGCCGCAGCCGAACTTGGTGCCTGTGAGGCCCACTTCGTCGCGGATCACCCACAGCAGCGGGGTGTCGGGTTCGGCTTGCACCGTCATCGGCTTGCCGTTGATCTTCAGGCTTGTGCTCACGGGGGGCTCCTCTGCGCGGGGTGGGTGTCTGCGGACTGCAAACCGTCGAACCAACAGCGACCGTCCGCGTGCGTGCGCGGGGCGGTCCGGGGGGAACAGAGAATGGCCCCGCGACCGCCCGCTGTCCACCACAGGCAAACCCGGATTGCCGCTGCCTCGGAACGGAACAGCGCTCAAGTGGCCGGCGGGCTCGCGGCCGGGCTGGCCGCCGCCGCCGGGGCCCGCATCCGCCAGGCGGCGACCACGGCGACAGCGGTGACGAGCGCGAGCAGCGCGAACGTCTGGTGGAAGGCCGACAGCTCGGCCTCGGACGGCCCGGTCGCCTGCAGCCGGGCGGCATGCGCATGGAGCCGCCATTCGAGAAAGATGCCGGCCACGCTGACGCCGACCGCGCCGCCCAACTGGCGCATGAAGTTGATGCTGCTCGACCCGTATGAAATCAGCCCCAGCGGCAGGCCGCGCATCGCGCCCAGGTTCAGCGACGGCAGCACGAAGCCGAGGCCGATGCGCCCGACGATGGCCCACAGCGCAATCACCCACAGCGCC
>JANOVJ010000215.1:0-4222 GCA_031417295.1 bacterium
CGATGCGCAGCGGCCTGTCGGTGGATGGCAAGCTCTACGCCGCGCCGTTCTACGGCGAAAGCTCGATGCTGATGTACCGCAAGGACTTGGCCGACAAGGTGGGCGTGACGATTCCCGAGCGGCCCACCTGGGCGCAAGTGAAAGACCTGGCGGCGAAGATTCACGACCCGAAGAACGGCGTCTACGGCATCTGCCTGCGCGGCAAGCCGGGCTGGGGCGACAACATGGCCTTCATCACCACGCTCGTCAACACCAGCGGCGGCCAGTGGTTCGACATGAGCTGGAAGCCGCAGCTCGAATCCAAGCCGTGGAAGGATGCGATCAACTTTTACGTCGATCTGCTGAAGAACTACGGTCCACCGGGATCGTCGGCGAACAGCTTCAACGAGATCCTGGCGCTGTACAACGAAGGCAAGTGCGGGATGTGGGTCGATGCCACCATCGCGGCCTCGTTCATCACCGACCCGAAGCAGAGCAAGGTGGCCGACAAGGTGGCCTTCGCGCAGGCGCCGACGATGGTCACGCCGAAGGGCGCGAACTGGCTGTGGGCCTGGGCGCTGGCGATTCCGGCGGGCTCGAAGAAGAGCGTCGAGGCGCAGAAGTTCATCAACTGGGCGACGTCGAAGGAGTACATCACGCTCGTCGGCAAGACCAACGGCTGGGGCACCATTCCCACCGGCACGCGCAAGAGCACGTATGCGAATGCCGACTTCCTGAAGGCTGCCAAATTCGCGGCGGCCGAGAAGATGGCCATCGATTCGGCGAACCCGAACGACGCCACCTTGCCCAAGAGCCCGTACGTCGGCGTGCAGTTCGCAGCGATCCCGGAGTTCCAGGCGATCGGCCTGGCCACCGGCCAGCAGATGAGCGCGGCGCTCGCCGGCAAGACCAGCATCGACGACGCGTTGAAGGCGTCGCAAGTCGCCGCCGAGCGTGAGATGAAGAAGGGTGGCTACTTCAAGTAGCCCGAAGCAGGCTCTCGCTCCCTCGCCCCTTTGGGGAGAGGGGGCCGATGCGAAAGGCTCCCAAACTCGCACTTGAAGGTGGTGCCCCGATGAACCGCTTCCTGCCCCGCGCGCTGATGGCGCCTGCCGTGGTCACGCTCTTCCTCTGGATGATCGTGCCGCTGGTGATGACGATCTACTTCAGCCTGATCCGCTACAACCTGATGCAGCCGGAGCAGACCGGCTTCAACGGGCTGGAGAATTTTCACTACTTCGTCACCGACCCGTCGTTCGGGCCGGCCGTCACCAACACGCTGCTGTTGCTGGGCAGCGTGATCCTCATCACCGTCGGCTTCGGCACGGCGCTGGCCTTGCTGATCGACGACCCGTTTCCCGGCCGCGGGCTGGTGCGCATCCTGTTGATCTCGCCGTTCTTCGTGATGCCCACGGTGAACGCGCTGCTGTGGAAGCACATGATGATGAACCCCATCTACGGCGTGCTGGCGCAGGTGTGGATCTTCTTCGGCGCGACGCCGGTGGACTGGCTGACCGACCTGCCGCTGTTCAGCGTGATCGTGATGGTGGCCTGGCAATGGCTGCCGTTCGCGACGCTGATCTTCATGACTTCCCTGCAGTCGATGAACCGCGAGCAGATCGAGGCATCGCGCATGGACGGCGCCAACTACCTGCAGCAGTTGCGCTACCTGTACCTGCCGCACCTCGGCCGTGCGGTGGCGGTGGTGGTGATGATCGAGATGATCTTCTTGCTCAGCGTGTTCGCCGAGATCTACACCACCACCGGTGGCGGGCCGGGCGACGCGAGCACCAACGTGGCGTTCCTGATCTTCAAGCAGGCGCTGCTGAATTTCGACGCCGGCGTGGCCTCGGCCGGTGCGCTGTTCGCGGTGGTGCTGGCCAACATCGCGGCGGTGTTCCTGATCCGCATCGTCGGCAAGAACCTGGACAAGTGAGCGAGAACCGAGACCCATCACCATGGCCAAAGCCTCGACCTTCACCCCCGCGCTCGTCGCCCGCACCGTGGCGGCGTGGGGCGCTACCTTGCTGATCTTCTTCCCGCTCGGCTGGCTGGTGCTCACCGCCTTCAAGACCGAGCTGCAGGCGATCTCGGTGCCGCCGCTGCTGTTCTTCACGCCGACCTTCGAGAATTTTCACGAGGTGCAGGCGCGCAGCGACTACCTGCTGTACGCGAAGAACTCGCTCGTCACCAGCGTCGTCTCGACCCTGCTCGGGCTGGCGATTGCCGTGCCCGCCGCGTACTCGATGGCGTTCTTTCGCACCAAGCGGACGAAGGACATCCTGATGTGGATGCTGTCCACCAAGATGATGCCGGCCGTGGGGGCGCTGGTGCCGATCTACGTGCTCGCACAAAGCTCGGGCCTGCTCGACACGCAGCTCGCGCTGATCATCGTGTTCACGCTCAGCAACCTGCCGATCATGGTCTGGATGCTGTTCTCGAACTACAAGGACGTGCCGCCCGAAATCCTCGAAGCCGCGCGCATGGACGGCGCGACGCTGTGGCAGGAATTCCGCCAGGTGCTGCTGCCGCTGTCGATGGGCGGCCTGGCTTCGACCGGCCTGCTGTGCCTGGTGCTGAGCTGGAACGAAGCCTTCTGGGCATTGAACCTGAGTTCGGCCAAGGCGGGGACGCTGGCCACCTTGATCGCTTCGTACTCCAGCCCCGAAGGCCTGTTTTGGGCCAAGTTGTCGGCCGCCTCGCTGATGGCGATCGCGCCCATCGTCGTCTTCGGCTGGTTCAGCCAGAAGCAACTCGTGCAGGGGCTGACCTTCGGCGCCGTCAAGTAAGCAACTCGAAACGGAGACTGAAACACCATGGCTGACCTCGAACTGCGCGGCATCGAAAAATTCTTCGGTGCGGTGCGCGCCATCAACGGCATAGACCTGCAGATCGAGCAGGGCGAATTCGTCGTCTTCGTCGGGCCGTCGGGCTGTGGCAAGTCGACGCTGCTGCGGCTGATCGCCGGGCTGGAGCACATCGACGGTGGCACGCTGCACCTGGACGGGCGCGACATCACGCAACTGGCTTCGTCCAAGCGCGACCTGGCGATGGTGTTCCAGAGCTACGCGCTCTACCCGCACATGAGCGTGGCCGACAACATGTCGTTCGCACTTCGCCTGGCGAAGGTGGATCCGGCGGTGATCCGCGAGAAGGTCGAGCGCGCGGCGCAGATTCTCAATCTCACCGCGTACCTGCAGCGCACGCCAAAAGAGCTTTCGGGCGGCCAGCGCCAGCGCGTCGCGATCGGCCGCGCGATCGTGCGTGCGCCCAAGGTGTTCCTGTTCGACGAGCCGCTGTCGAACCTCGACGCCGCGCTGCGCGGGCAGACGCGGGTCGAGATCGCCAAGCTGCACCGCGACCTCGGCGCGACGACGATCTACGTCACGCACGATCAAGTGGAAGCGATGACGCTGGCCGACCGCGTGGTCGTGCTGCGCGACGGCCACATCGAGCAGGTCGGCACGCCGCTGGAGTTGTACGACCGGCCGGCGAATCAGTTCGTCGCGCAGTTCATCGGCACGCCGCAGATGAACATCGTCGCGGTGGACAAGCTGCCACAGATCGAGACCGTGCTCGGCCTGCCGGTGCCGGCCGGCGGCTTCGTCGGCCTGCGGCCGGAGAACGTGACGTTGAAGCCGGCAGGGCAGGGCACGGTGCAGGGCAAGGTGGAACTCGTCGAGGCGCTGGGGGCCGAGACCTTGATCTACGTGGCGACCGCCAGCGGCGCGCAACTCGTGTCGCGGCAGAACACGCGAACGGCCCTGCATGCCGGCGACGCAGTGGGCGTGGTGATCGACGCCGATGCGGCGCATCTGTTCGATGCGCAAGGGCGCGTGGCGCGCACGGCCGCTGCGGCACATTGACGGTGGGACAGTCATGACCGCTCCTCTCGTGATGCTCCACCTCGGTCTGGGCTCGTTCCACCGTGCCCACCAGGCGCTGTACATGCACTGGCTGAACGAAGCTGGCGACAGCCGCTGGGTGCTGGCCGGCGGCAACATCCGGCCCGACATGGCCGACACGCTGGCCGCATTGCGCGCGCAGGGTGGTGCGTACACGCTGGAGACGGTCACGCCGCCGGGCGAGCGCAGCTACACCCGCATCGAGGCGATCCGCAAGGTGCTGCCTTACGAGCCCAGCCTGGCCGGGCTCATCGCCTGCGGTGCCGACGTGGCGACGCGCATCGTCTCTTTCACCGTCACCGAAGCCGGCTACTACCTCGATGCGAAGGATCGGCTCG
>JANOVJ010000216.1:0-2796 GCA_031417295.1 bacterium
GCTGCCTTCGTGGGTGAGCGAGAGCCGCCGTGTGGTGCGCAACAGCAGCTTCACGCCAAGGCGCTGCTCCAGCGCCGCAATGCGCCGGCCGATCACTGCCGGGGCCACGCCCTCGGCGTTCGCGGCCGCCGTGAGGCTGCCCTTGGCGACCACGGACACGAAGGATTCAATCTGTTTGAGCCGGTCCACGAGGGCAAGATTAAGCTATTCAGATCACAAATCCACGGCATTTCAGATACTTAATCTTCGTGCAGGTCCCGAATAGAGTGCCGGGATGGAAAAGCCGCGCCCCGTTCCCCGAGCCGTTGTGTTCGACGCCTACGGCACGTTGTTCGATGTGTACAGCGTTGCGCTGCTCGCCGAGCAACTGTTCCCCGGCCAGGGCAGTGCGCTCAGCCTGCTCTGGCGCGACAAGCAGATCGAGTACACCCGCCTCACCTCGATGGGTGGCCGCTACCGGCCGTTCTGGGAGCTGACGCGCGCCGGCCTGCGCTATGCGGCGCTGCGTCTCGGGTTGACGCTGAATGCGGCGGCCGAAGACCAGCTGATGAACCAGTACCGCCACCTCAGCGCCTTCCCCGAAAACCTCGACGTGCTGCGCGAGCTGAAGGCCCGCGGCGTGGCCTGCGCGATCCTCAGCAATGGCGACCCGGAGATGCTGGCCGTCGGCGTGAAGAGCGCCGGCTTTGAGCCCTACCTGGCCCATGTGCTGAGCGTGCACGGGGTGCGCAAGTACAAGACCGACCCCGCCACCTACGCCCTCGGCCCGCAGGCGCTCGGCTTGCCGGCGCGGCAGATCCTGTTCGTCTCCAGCAACGGCTGGGACGCGATCGGGGCCACCTGGTTCGGCTACACCACGCTGTGGGTCAACCGCCAGGGCCTGCCGCTGGAGCAGCTCGACACCGAACCGACGCGCATCGGCACCAGCCTGCACGACGTGCTGGCATTCTTTCCCTCGTGACCGCGCTTGACCTTTCTCTCGACCTCCCTGACGCCCCGATCGCCATGACCGAACGCACTGCCGCCCACCGCCTCCAGGTTGCCACCGTCCTGAAGAACTTCATCGACCGCCAGGTGCTGCCCGGCACCGGCATTGACGGCGCCAGGTTCTGGCAGGGCTTCGACGCGATCGTGCACGACCTGGCGCCGAAGAACGCCGCGCTGCTGGCTGAGCGCGAGCGTCTGCAAGCCGAGATTGATGCCTGGCACAAGGCGAACCCTGGGCCGGCGCGCAGCGGGGCGAGGTACCGCAAGTTCCTGCACAAGATCGGCTACCTGGTGCCGGTGCCTGAAACCGCCCGCGTGACAACGAAGAACGTCGACGCCGAACTCGCCTTCCAAGCCGGCCCGCAGCTGGTGGTGCCGGTCACCAACGCGCGCTATGCGCTGAACGCGGCCAACGCACGCTGGGGCTCGCTGTACGACGCGCTCTACGGCACCGATGCGCTGCCCGAAGACGGCGGTGCAACGCGCGGCGGCGCTTACAACCCGGTGCGCGGAGCCAAAGTCGTGGCGTACGCGCGCCACGTGCTCGACCGCACTGCGCCGCTCAAGACGGGCTCGCACCTGGACTCGACGGGCTACCGCGTCGAAGCCGGCGCGCTGGTCGTCACGCTCGCCGACGGCCGCACCACGGTACTCGCCAAACCGGTGCAGTTCGTCGGCTACCAAGGGGATGCCGCCGCGCCGTCTTCGGTGCTGTTGGTGCACCACGGCCTGCATCTGGACATTCGCATCGACCGGGGCATACCCATCGGCACAAGCGACGCGGCCGGCGTGGCCGACCTGGTGCTCGAATCGGCGCTATCGACCATCCTCGACCTCGAAGACTCGGTCGCGGTGGTCGATGCCGACGACAAGGTGCAGGCCTACGGCAACTGGCTCGGCATCCTGAAGGGCACGCTGACCGAGGAAGTCGCCAAGGGCGGCAAGACGTTCACCCGTGGGCTGAACCCGGACCGGGTCTACACCGCCGCCGATGGCAGCGGCCGCGTGACGCTGCACGGCCGCTCACTGCTGTTCGTGCGCAACGTCGGCCACCTGATGACGAACCCGGCCATCCTGTGGGGCGACGATGCCAAGGAGATCCCGGAGGGCATTCTCGACGCGGTCGTCACGACGGCGATCGCGCTTCACGACCTGCAACGCGACGGCGCGGCGGGCACCATCCGCAACAGCCGCAGGGGCTCGGTGTACATCGTCAAGCCGAAGATGCACGGCCCGGCCGAAGTGGCGTTCGCGGCCGAACTGTTCGGCCGCGTCGAGCGCCTGCTCGGCCTGCCGGCGAGCACGGTCAAGCTCGGCATCATGGACGAAGAGCGCCGCACCAGCCTGAACCTGAAGGCCTGCATCGCCGCCGCGGCGAGCCGCGTCGCCTTCATCAACACCGGCTTCCTCGACCGCACCGGCGACGAGATGCACACCTCGATGCACGCCGGGGCCATGGTCCGCAAGGGCGAGATGAAGACCAGCGCCTGGATCCAGGCCTACGAGCGCAGCAACGTGCGCGTCGGCCTGCAATGCGGCCTGCGCGGCAAGGCGCAGATCGGCAAGGGCATGTGGGCCATGCCCGACCTGATGGCGGCGATGCTGCAACAGAAGATCGGCCACCCCAAGGCGGGCGCGAACACGGCCTGGGTGCCGTCGCCGACGGCGGCCACGCTGCACGCGCTGCACTACCACCAGGTCGATGTGTTCGCGGTGCAGAAGGGGCTGGAGAAGGCGGATGCGGCGGCCGACCGCGAAGCCGAGCGCGACGCGATCCTGAAGGGCATGCTGACGATTCCGGTGGCGAAA
>JANOVJ010000217.1:0-13014 GCA_031417295.1 bacterium
GTGGCGTTGCCGGTGTAGCTGTAGTCGATGCCCAGCTTGGCCAGCGTCGCGCCCATCAGGCCAATGTCGGTGCGGCCGTAAATCTGCCAGATCGTGCCGACCACGTTCCACGGAATCAGCAGCGAGATGGCGACCAGCACGAGCACCGCAGACGACTGCCAGCCTTTCGCCGGCATGGCCAGCGCGAGCGCGATGCCGAGCGGAATCTCCACCGCCAGCACGGCGAGCGAGAACACGATCTGGCGCCCGAGTGCGCCGATCAAATCGTCGTCGCGCATCACCGCCTTGAACCACTCGGTGCCGACGAAGACGCGGCGTTCGGGCGAGATGATGTCCTGCACCGAGTAGTTCACCACCGTCATCAGCGGCAGGATGGCCGAGAAGGCCACGCACAGCACCACGGGCAGGATCAGCAGCCAGGCTTTCTGGTTGACGGGTTTCATGGTGCGGGCCTCACGCGATCAACTCTTCGTTGACGTAGTAACAGGTGTGCTCGCCGACGACCGACAGCCACACCGCTTCACCGACGCGCGGGATCGCCTGCTCCGGGCTCAGCCGCGCGCGGAGCAGCGATTCGCTGGCGCCCGAGCCGACCCGCGCGGTGACCAGCCAGTAAGTGCCGATGTCCTGTGCCTGCGTCACGACGCCGGGCACCGCGCCGGGTTCGTTCGGCGGCGTGATCTGCACGTACTCGGGCCGCACGCCGAGCGTGAAAGCGCCGAGGCTGGCCAACGCCACCTTCGGCGCGGCCAGCGTCCGCCCCGCGACTTCGATCCCGCCAGCGGCGCCCCGCGCGGCCAGGAAATTCATTCCCGGCGAGCCGATGAAGTTGCCGACGAAGGTGTGGCTGGGGCGCTCGAACAGCTCCGACGCGGTGCCGATCTGCACCGCCTTGCCGCGCGTCATCACCACCACCTGCTGCGCGAACGTCAGCGCCTCGATCTGGTCGTGCGTGACGTAGATCAGCGTCAGCTTCAGGTCGTGGTGAATCTGCTTCAGCTTGCGCCGCAACTGCCACTTCAAATGCGGGTCGATCACGGTCAGCGGCTCGTCGAACAGCACCGCGCTCACGTCTTCGCGCACCAGGCCGCGGCCGAGCGAGATCTTCTGTTTCGCGTCGGCGGCGAGTCCCGCGGCGCGCATGTCGAGCTGGCCGCTCATGTCGAGCAGCTCGGCGATCTTGCCCACGCGCAGCTTGATGCGGTCGGCCGGAACGCTGCGGTTGCGCAACGGAAAGGCCAGGTTCTCGGCCACCGTCATCGTGTCGTAGATGACAGGGAACTGGAACACCTGCGCAATGTTGCGCTGCTGCGGGCTGTGCTTCGTCACGTCGCGGCCGTCGTAGCTGACCGTGCCCTGCGAGGGCGTGACGAGGCCGGAGACGATGTTCAGCAGCGTCGTCTTGCCGCAGCCGGACGGCCCGAGCAATGCGTAAGCGCCGCCGTCCTCGAAGGTCATCTTCAGCGGCAATAGCGCGTAGTCCTCATCGCGCTGAGGGTTGGGCCGGTAGGCGTGGGCCAGGTCGAGATCGATGCGGGCCATGTCAGGGGTCCATCGCGCTGTGCGCTATTGGCAACAGGTGAAGCGGTTGCGCCTTGAACTGAGGGGAGCGGACTTGGAAGGCGTTTCGTTCTCGCCGACGTGCCGGTTGCTTCCGGGCCGCGCGGCAGGCGGTGCCCGCTGGGGGCTCACACTGGGGCGGTCGGCGCTGCGCGCCGACTCCGCTGCGGTGCTCAGCCTTCAGTCGCATCGCAGAACTCACTGCGCGAACTGCGTTCGCTCCGTTCAAACATCCGCGATGAGTCAGTTTACGAAGCGCGCTGCGCGCGCCGACTGAAGCCCTGCGCTCCTCGCCGCCCCACAGATCGCCCCCAGCGGGCACCGCTCGCCGCGCTATACCGTGGTCTCTTCTCGTCGAGAACACCAGCCGCCGCTTTGCAAAGGCGCGCCCAGACAGGGCACGCAGCGCCTCGCAGGCGCCGAGAAGCGGAGTGGCCTGTCCGGGCGCGCCTTTGCCACCCCGACCTTTGTGTGAAGCTACGAGTGCCGAGCGAGCCACCCAGATTTCAAGAAGCGTCATCGTGACTGCCCCCCAAAGGTTTGCGCCTCGGGCGGCGCCACGAGCAAGTCACCCTTCGCGTCGAACACATAGACCTGCGCCGGGCTCAAGTACAGCGTGATCGGAGAGCCGAGCGTGAACACATGCACGCCGGGCAGTTGCATCACCACCTCGCCGATGGCGGTTTCGACGTGAACGAACGTGTCTGAGCCGGAAATCTCGGCCAGCTCGACCATGCCGGGAAGGCTGAGGTCGCCATCGCGCTGTTGCACGCGCAATGCGCTGGCGCGGATGCCCACCGTCAACGACGAACCACCCGTTTGCGACGCGCCCGGCGGCAGCGCCAACGCCAGCATCAGCCCCGTCGGCAGCGCGACGCCGCCCGCCGCCGCCTGCGCTGCGATCAAATTCATCGGCGGGTCGCTGAAGGCGCGCGCGACACGCATCGACTGCGGCCGATGGAACACCTCGGCCGTCGGGCCGTATTGCAGCAACTCGCCGGCATCCATGACTGCGGTGTAGCCGCCCAGCAGCAAGGCCTCGGTCGGCTCGGTCGTGGCGTAGACCACCGTCGATTCGCCACTGGCGAACAGCGCCGAGAGCTCGTCGCGCAATTCCTCGCGCAGCTTGTAGTCGAGGTTCACCAGCGGCTCGTCGAGCAGCATCAGCGGCGCCTTCTTTGCCAGCGCGCGGGCGAGTGCGACGCGCTGCTGCTGGCCGCCCGACAGCTCGGCCGGCAAGCGTTTCAGGAACGGCTCGATGTGCAGCTTGGCCGCCAGCTCGGCAACGCGCGCTTCGATGGCCGCCGCCGTGTGCGCGCCGCGCAGCCGCAGCGGCGAGGCGATGTTGTCGGCCACCGTCATCGACGGGTAGTTGATGAACTGCTGGTAGACCATCGCCACGTTGCGCTCGCGCACCGCCACGCCCGTCACGTCCTTGCCGTCGGCCATCACCCGGCCCGCGCTCGGCTTGTCGAGCCCGGCCATCACCCGCATCAGCGTCGTCTTGCCGGCCTGCGTGGCGCCGAGCAGCACCGTCACCGCCAGCGGCACCAGCGTCAGGTCCAGCGGGTACAAGTGGGCCTGCGGGCCGACCTTCTGCTCGATGCGCTGAAGCTTCAGTTCCATGCGCCCTCCTCGACCGGTGCGGTCGCTGCCGCGGGCTGCTGCCAGTGCGCCGCGCACCAGGCGGCCACGACGGCGCGCTGGTCCGCGCTCAGGTGCAGGCCGAGCTTGGTCCGGCGCCACAGCACGTCGTCGGCGCTGCGGGCCCATTCATGGCTGTGCAGGTAGTGCAGCTCGGCCTCGAACAGGCCGGGCGCCACTTCGGCGCCGAGTTCGCCGTCGCCGAGCAGCGTGTCCACCCGCGATCCGTAGCCGCGCGCCAGGCGGTGGCACAGCAGCGGTGGCAAGTGCGGGTGGCGCAGCGCGAGTGCTTGCACGAAGCGCAGGAAGTCGGTGTCGGGACGCTGCGGCTTGGCGATCCAGGCGCTCAGGTCACCCCCCGGCAGGAAGGTGCCGTGGGTCCAGGCGCCGCGCTGCGTGCCCATCGGCGTGGCCAGCAAATCGCCGGCCTCTTCGGCGAGCTTGCGAAAGGTGGTGATCTTGCCGCCCCAGACCGACAGCAGCGGCGCGGCCGGCGCACCGCCGCCGGTATCGAGTTCGAGCGCGTAGTCGCGCGTCACGGCGGAAGGGTCGCCCGACTCGTCGTCGAGCAGCGGGCGCACGCCGGAGTATGTCCAGACCACGTCGGTCGGCAGCACCGGGCGTTCGAAGTAGCGGCTCGCATGTTCGCACAGGTAAGCAATCTCGCTCGCGTCGATGCGCGCCGCGCCGATCGCGCCGTGGTGTTCGACGTCCGTGGTGCCGATCAACGTGAACTCGCTCTCGTAGGGAATGGCGAAGATGATCCGCTTGTCGGGGTTCTGGAAGATGTAGGCGTGGTCGTGGTCGAACAGCTTCTTGACCACGATGTGGCTGCCCTTGACCAGCCGCAACGACTTGCGCTCCGCCGCATGCGCATGTTCGGCCAGGAACTGCGCCGCCCACGGCCCGGCCGCATTCACCAGCGCGCGCGCGGTGACCTCACGTACCTCACCGGCCTCGCTTTCCAGCCGCGCCTGCCACTGCGTCGCGCCGCGCCGCGCGTCGGCGCAAGCCCAGTGCGTCAGCACCGTTGCGCCGCGCTCGGCGGCGTCCATCGCGTTCAACACCACCAGCCGCGCATCGTCGACCCAGCCATCGGAATAGATGAAACCCTTGCTGAAACCGCGCTTCAGCGGCACGCCGGCCGGGTGATGGCGCAGGTCGACCGTGCGCGAGCCGGGCAGCACTTCGCGCTTGGCCAGGTGGTCGTAGAGGAACAGGCCGGCGCGCACCATCCACACCGGGCGCATGCCGGGATCGTGCGGCATCACGAAGCGCAGCGGCCACATGATGTGCGGTGCAGAGCGGAGCAACCCTTCGCGTTCGGCGAGCGCCTTTTTCACCAGTGAGAACTCGTAGTACTCCAGGTAGCGCAGGCCACCGTGGATCAGCTTGGTCGAGGACGACGAGGTGTGCGCGGCCAGGTCGTCCTTCTCGCACAGCAGCACCTTCAGGCCACGCCCAGCCAGGTCGCGCGCGATGCCGGCACCGTTGATGCCGCCACCGACGATGAGCACGTCGAAATGGGAGGGTTCGCCCGTTGGCGCTGTTCGCATGAAGTCAAGTATGTTCGCTTCATTTTCGTTTTTAATCCATGTATTCCCTGATGCGTGTTCGATTTCGTTCGCTTAGATTCGGCGCCAATGCAGCTTCATCCGCGCCAAGTCCGCTTGATCGAAGAGGTGCGCCAGCTCGGCAGCGTCTCGGTGGAAGCGCTGGCCGAGCACTTCGGCGTCACGCTTCAAACCGTGCGCCGCGACGTGCGCTTGCTCGCCGAGGCCGGCCTGCTGGCGCGCTTTCACGGCGGCGTGCGGGTGCCGGGATCGACCACCGAGAACATCGCCTACCGTCAGCGCCAGCGCCTGAACGACGCGGCCAAGCAGCGCATCGCGAAGGCGGTGGCCCAGGCGGTGCCGCACGGTTGTTCGCTGATCCTCAACATCGGTACCACCACCGAGGCGATCGCGCGCGAGCTGGCGCATCACCGCGGCCTGCGCGTGATCACCAACAACCTGAACGTGGCCGCGATCCTCTCCGACCACGCCGATTGCGAGCTGATCGTGGCCGGCGGCGTGGTGCGCTCGCGCGACCGCGGCATCGTCGGCGAGGCGACGGTGGCGTTCATCCGCCAGTTCAAGGTCGACATCGCGCTGATCGGCATCTCGGGCATCGAGGCCGACGGCACGCTGCGCGACTTCGACTACCGCGAGGTCACGGTGGCCCGCGCCATCCTCGACCATTCGCGCGAAGTCTGGCTCGCTGCCGACCACAGCAAGTTCAACCGCCCGGCGATGGTGGAACTGGCGCGGCTGGACAACCTGGACCGGCTCTACACCGACGCGGCGCCGCCAGAGCCGTTTCCGCACCTGCTGGCCGAGGCCGGGGTGCAGTGCGTCGTTGCAGGAGACGTGCAGTGAAGAATCTCGCATCAACCGACTCTTTGCGGGCCGAGCGCCGGGCCGCTCCCAAGCCGGCCCGCATCCCCTCGGGGGATCGGTCGACGTACTCGTCGGACGAGGGGCCCCAATGACCTACTTGCTCGCGCTCGACCAGGGCACTTCCAGCTCGCGCAGCATCGTCTTCGATGCCGAAGGCCGCATCGTCGCCAAGGCGCAGCGCGAGTTCCGCCAGATCTTTCCGCAGCCCGGCTGGGTCGAGCACGACCCGCACGAAATCTGGGCAACGCAACTTGCCACCGCGCGCGAGGCGCTGGCCAGCGGCGGCCTCAAGGCGGCCGACATCCGCGCGATCGGCATCACCAACCAGCGCGAGACCACCGTGGTCTGGAACCGCGCGACCGGCGAGCCGCTCTACAACGCCATCGTCTGGCAAGACCGCCGCGCCGAGCCCACCTGCGCCGCCTTGCGTGCGGCCGGCCACGAGGCTGCGATCCGCAGCAAGACCGGCCTGATCGTCGATGCCTATTTCTCGGGCACCAAGCTGAAGTGGATTCTCGACAGCGTGCCCGGCGCGCGCGCGGCCGCGGGCCGTGGCGAGCTGGCATTCGGCACCGTCGACAGCTGGCTGATGTGGCAGCTCACCGGTGGCCAGGTGCATGCCACCGATGTGAGCAACGCGTCGCGCACGATGATCTTCAACATCCGCAACAACGCCTGGGACGACGAGCTGCTGCGCCTGCTCGACATCCCGCCCGAACTGCTGCCGGCAGTGCACCCGTCGAGCCACGTCTACGGCCGCACGCGAGCCGATCTGCTCGGCGCGAGCATCCCCATCGGCGGCGTGGCCGGCGACCAGCAAAGCGCGCTCTTCGGCCAAGCCTGCTTTTCCGCCGGGCTGGCGAAGAACACCTACGGCACCGGCTGCTTCATGCTGACGCACACCGGCGCCGCGTTCCAGACCTCGGCCAACGGCCTCATCACCACCAGCGCCGCGCAACCCGGCCTTCATGGAGCCCCTAGGCGCGGTGCGCCGATCCCCCAGGGGGATGACAGTCCGGCTTGGGGCGGCCCGGCGCCGGCCTGGACGCCCGAGTTCGCACTCGAAGGCAGCGTCTTCATCGGCGGCGCGGTGGTGCAGTGGCTGCGCGACGGGCTCAAGGCGATCGAAGGCAGCGGCGAGGTGCAGGGCCTCGCCGAAAGCGTGCCCGATGCCGGTGGCGTGATGTTCGTGCCCGCCTTCACCGGCCTCGGCGCGCCGTACTGGAATGCCGAAGCGCGGGGCGCGATCGTCGGCCTCACGCGCGGCAGCACGGTGGCCCACATCGCCCGCGCCGCGCTGGAGAGCATTGCCTTCCAGAGCGCCGCCCTGCTCGCGGCGATGAACCGCGACGCGGTGGCTGCCGGCGGCGCCGCGGTGAGCGAACTGCGTGTCGATGGCGGCGCCTGCGTCAACGATTTGCTGATGCAGTTCCAGGCTGACCTGCTGGGCATCCCGGTTGTGCGGCCGCAGGTCATCGAGACGACGGCGCTGGGGGCCGCGTACCTGGCCGGGCTGGCCTGCGGCGTGTACCGCAACCTCGATGAGCTGGCGGCGAACTGGAAGGTCGAGCGGCGCTTCCACCCGACGATGCCGCGCCAGCGCGCGGCCGAGCTGATGCAGCGCTGGGAGCGCGCGGTGCGGCAGGCGGTGGCGTCGTGAGCGACGGCGGCGCTCAAACGGGGTTGAGCACGAAGTCGAAGTCGAGCGTGTAGAACGGTACGGCGCAATCGCTGCCGTCCGGCGCGATGCCTGGGCTGTGGCGCACCCAGTCGGCGATCAGCGAACTGCGCACGCCGAACACGGCGTCCGAATCGAGGTAGCGGTCGCCATCGCGAAAGACATGCGTGACCAGGGTCTCGAAGCCCGGCGCCTCGATCATGAAGTGCAGGTGAGCCGGCCGCCACGGGTGTCGGCCGAGCCGCTCCAACAGCTTGCCGACCGGCCCGTCGTGCGGGATCGGGTACGGCTCGGCGACGATGCTTCGGAAGTGGAAGCTGCCGTCGGCCGCGCTGTGGATCACGCCGCGTGCCTGGTGACTGGTGAGGCCGCTGCGCTGCACGTCGTAGAAGCCCTCGGCGTCGGCTTGCCAGAGGTCCATCTTCGCGCCGGCGACCGGGCGGCCGTCAAGGCTGCGCACGCTGCCGCGCACGAAGCACGGCTCGCCCACCGCGCCCTGCGCCAGGTCGGCGCCCAGCGCATGCTGTGGCGCGCCTTCGACATGGAACGGCCCGAACACCGTGGCCTCGGTGCAGCCGGCGGGCGTGGGGTGGTTCATCGCGGTGACCAGGGTCGACAAGCCGAGCGCGTCGGAGAGCAGGATGAACTCCTGCCGCTTGGCGTCGGTGATGTGGCCGGCCTGGGTCAGGAATTCGATGCCCGCGAACCACTCGCCTTCGCTGAGCTTCACCTCGCGCGCGAAGTCGTGCAGGTGCGTGACCAGGCGCGTCATCACTTCGCGCAGCCGCGCGTCCTTCGCGCTGGCGTGGCGGGCGATCACCGCGGCGGTGATGGTGTGTTCGTCGATGTTGCGCATGGAAGGTCTCCGAAAGTGGCCCGGGGCGGGGCGTGGCGGCGAGACTCTAGACTGCCCGGTCCGGATGCACAAACGCTGGCGCGCCAACGCCCCCTTCTCTGCCGCGCCCCATCTCGCGTGCCGCCGGCCTGACGTCACTCCGCCAACGGCCCGACCTCAACCCACGCCATGGACCGCTTCCTCGCCATCGACGCCTTCGTTCGCGTTGCCGACTCGCAAAGCTTTGCCGAAGCGGCGCGGCAGATGCGCGTCTCGCGCTCGGTCGTCACGGCGCGCATCCAGCAGCTTGAAGAGTTCGTCGGCGCGCCGCTGTTCCACCGCAACACGCGCAGCGTGCGCCTGTCAGAGCTCGGCCAGGCCTTCCTGCGGGATTGCAGCGAGCTGGTCGGCCGGACCAACGAGGTCGTCGACCAGATGCGCGAAGTCACCACCTCGCCCGCCGGCCGGCTGCGGGTGCATGCGCTGCCCGGCTTCGTGCTCGGCCACCTGGCGCGGGTGCTGCAGGAGTTCCAGGCCCGCTACCCGCAGATCGTGCTCGAACTGGTGGTGAATGACGCGGTGATCGACCCGGTGAAGGAAGGCTTCGACTGCGCCTTGCAGATCTTTCCGCCGCGCTCCGAGGAACTCGTCTCGCGCAAGCTGTTTCCGGTGCGCCGCGTGTTCTGCGCCTCGCCCGGCTACCTGCAAGCCCAGGGCACGCCGCGCGAGCCGAAGGACTTGCTGGCCCACCGCACCGGCTGGTATTCGGGCTACCCGACGCGCGAGCGGCTGGTGTTTCATGGCGAGGGCGAGCCGGTGTCGCTGGAATTGAAGCCGGTGCTGCTGAGCAACAGCGTGCACCTGCTGCGCGAGTACGCGCTCGAACACGCCGGCATCGTCTGCCTGCCGACGCTCGTGGCGTCGGCATCGATCCTGTCGGGTGAGCTGGTGCTGGTGCTGCCGGCCTGCCAATTGAGCGCGTTCTGGCTCAGCGTGTTCTACCCGGCCACGGTGCGCAGCTCGCTCAAGCTGAAGCTGTTCCTCGACGCGCTTTACAAGAGCTTTTCCGGCGTGCTGCCTTGGGATGCGGCGCTGATCGAGCGCGGCTTGCTGACGGAACGCGTGATCGATTGAGCAGAAATCCGGCCTCAAGGTCGCGCACGCCGGTACCGAAAGTCTCCTGATGGAGCGACTCAATCTCGGTACATCGACCCTCCCCGCATCGAACGCGCCGGCCGCCGGGCTGCGCCTGTCGGAGCTGATCGGCGCGCTCAGCCATGCGCTTGACATCACCGAGGGCCAGCCCAAGGGCCACTGTGTGCGCTGCTGCTGGATCGGCATGCACATCGGCCGCGAGATCGGCCTCGGCGAGCGCGAACAGTGGGAGCTGTACTACACCCTGCTGCTGAAAGACCTGGGCTGCAGCAGCAACGCGGCCCGCATCTGCGAGCTGTACCTGGCCGACGACCTGCAGTTCAAGCGCGACTACAAGACCGTCGGCGACCGCTTGCCGCAGGTGCTGCGTTTCGTCTTCAGCCACACCGGGCTGCGCGCCGGCATGTCGCAGCGCCTCGGCGCGATCGTGAACATCATGCGCAACGGCCCGCAGATCGCGCTCGAACTGACGCAGACGCGCTGCCAGCGCGGCGCCGACATCGCGCGCCAGCTGCGCTTCCCCGAAGCGGTGGCCGAGGGCGTCCACAGCCTCGACGAGCACTGGAATGGTCGCGGCAAGGCACAGGGCCTGCGCGGCGAGGCGATTCCGATGTATTCACGTATCGCGCTGCTGGCGCAGGTGATCGACGTGTTCCGCACCGCCGACGGCCCCTCGGCGGCGCTGCAAGAGGTGCGTTCACGTGCCGGCCAGTGGTTCGACCCGGCGCTCGTGTCGGCCTTCGAGCGCGTCGCCGGCAACGCTGCGTTCTGGGCCGTGCTGGGCTCGCCAGCCATCGACCGCGAGGTGCTGGCCTTGGAGCCCGGCAGCTTCCAGGTGCCGCTCGACGACGACTACCTGGACGATATCGCCGAGGCCTTCGGCCAGGTCGTGGATTCGAAGAGCCCCTTCACCAGCGGCCACAGCGCGCGCGTGGCGGCGTACGTGGACAAGATCGCTGCGGCGCTGGGCCTGCCAACGTCACGCAGGCGTTGGCTCAAGCGCGGCGCCTTGCTGCACGACGTGGGCAAGCTCGGCGTGAGCAATGCCGTGCTCGACAAGCCAGGCAAGCTCGACAGCGACGAATGGGAGATGGTGCGCCTGCATGCGCAGTACACCGAGGCCATCCTGTCGCGCATTGGCGCCTTCGGCGAGCTGGCCCGCGTGGCCGCCGCGCACCACGAGCGGCTCGACGGCAAAGGCTATCCGAACGGCCTGGCCGGCGACCAGATCGCGCTCGAGACGCGCATCATCACCACGGCCGACATCTTCGACGCCATCTCGGCCGAGCGGCCCTACCGCGGCGCGGTGCCGATAGCGCAGACCCTGGAGATGATGGCCGAGACGGTCGGCACCGCGATCGACCCGCTGTGCTTCGAGGCCCTGAAGGCCGTGCTCGACGCCGAGCGCGGCTGAGCGGCGCTCAGCGCAGCTTGTCGCGGCACTGCTCGCGGGCTTGCGAATCGGCCAGCGCGCCGCAGCGCGCCGCGGCGTCGTCGATGCCGCCGGAAGGCGCGGTGCCGCCGGCGCGGGGCGCCGGGTTCAACAGCGCCTTGGGCGGCAACTGCCCGGACTTGTTGTTCAACGGAATGCTGATCTGGGGCGTCACGGCGCGTCGGTCGGGCCGCAGGTCGCCTGCGGAGGGCGCACTGTCGCGCGACTCGGCCGGCGTCAGGTTGCGCTTGTCGGTCTTCGTGTTCAACGGGACCGAGGCAGCCACGGCCGGGCCGGGCGGCGGCGGCGCGGCCGTTTGCGCCACGGCCGTGGTCAGCGGCACAGCCGCCGCGAGGGCGCTTGCGAGGGCAAGGCAACGAAGGTTCATGGCGCTTCTCCCGGGGCTCTTTCCGATGACGTGCAAACCGCGAAGGCACGCCGGCGCGGCTGGCGCGCTGGGCGGCACCTCAGTGTAGGGCGGCTCGCAGCGCCCGCCGGGCCGCCCCAGGGCCCTGAGCTCCCCCCGGGGGACGACATCGCAGGTGTCCTGGGCGGTCATGTCTTCAGCCCGGGCCGGTATCCGCCCGCAGCCGCAACTGCATGCGGCGTGCCGCAAGGTGGCCGCTGTAGTAGGCCGGCAGCATTTGGGTCTCGATGAAGCCGAGCCGGCGGTAGAAGGCCAGCGCAGCCGCGTTGTCGGCCCGCAACTCGACCTGGACCGAGGCGATGCCGGCCACCCGCGCCGAGGTCAGCAACCACCCGATCAACCGCTGGCCCACGCCGCGCCGCTGCTGCACCGGCTGCACGCACAGCAGCGTCAGGTGCGCCCGCTCGTCGCCTAACTGCATGACGGCCAGACCCAGCAACTGCACGTCGTCGCAGGCCACCAGCGCGATGGTTTCGGGGTCGCCGATCAGCGCGGCCACGCGCCGCGGCGTGTAGCGCCAGCCGAGCCCGGCTTCGATCAGCGCGCGCGACATCTCGGCCATCGCCCGCGCATCCTGCACCCGGGCCGGGCGAAGCATCACGGCGCGGGGGCGGTTCATGGGGCGGCAGGCGGTCGAAGCTCGGTGCGGCGATTCTGGCACTGCAAGGCCGCAAGGCCAGCAGAGAGGCCAGCGGTTCCCATGGCAAGCCTCGGGAAACCCCTGACATTGTTCTAATAAGCAGAACAATCCAGTTGGTCCGCGGTCCCTAGTGCCGGGCCGCAGCGGGCTCTAGACTGGCCCCATCCCGCTGCCGGCGTGGGCTGACGAAGCCCGGGCCGGCGGGCCAACCCAGGAGACACGCCATGGCCGAAGTTGCCTACCAGACCCGGTTCGGATCGCTCGCCAGCTTTGAGAAGGGCGGGGTCCAGATCATCGACGACAACGTCAAGAACTACGCCTTCTCGAACTGCTTCGAGATTGCCTCGAAGGCCCAACCCTACGAGCGGGTGGTGTTCGGCCAGAACCAGATCTACGTGCTCGAGGCGCTGCGCGCCGAAGGCAGCTCGCCCTGGTTCACCTGCGCCCACGACGAGTTCGGGCTGTGCATGGATGGCGAGGTCGAAATCCACCTCGTGAAGCTCGACGCCGAACAGCGCGTGCCCGACCCGGACCACAACGGCGCGGTGCGGGTCAAGGGCGAACCGAAGGGGCAGAAGATGGGCTGGCTCAGCATCAAGCGGGGCCATCAGGCGCTGCTGCCGAAGAACAGTGCGTACCAGTTCCGCGCCGCGCAGCCAGCGGTCGTGATCGTGCAGACCTGCAAGGGCGAGTTGTCGATCGAGCGCTGGGCCGACATCTGCCAAACGGCATGAGGCCCGTGCCGCAGCCTGGACCGCCTGACCCCAAGGAGACACGACCATGAACGCACCCGCAGACCTCGCCCAAGTCCTCGCCTCGGCGCCCGACGCGACGCTGGGCTACAAGACCTTCACCCTCGGCAGCTTCACGTTCCGCCGCGACGAGTACTTCGCCCACATCACCTGGAAGACGCGCGACGGCCGGCCGCTCAGCCACACCCTGGACGCCGGCAACTTCTTGCGCGCGCTGATGCGCGACGTGGCCTGGGGCTTCTTCTACGGCTGGGTCAACTTCGACCATGTGTTCGGCACCGTCAACCGCTACCAGACGGTCGACATGTACGCCGGCTCGTACAACGCGACGATGAAGGCGGCGGGGGTCGATCTGCTGGAGAACTTTCCTTCGGCGCAGATCGCAGCCACCTTCGCCGCGATGCTCGACGACTGGACCAACGAGAGCTTCGACCCGTTCTCTGCGCCGCAGGA
>JANOVJ010000218.1:0-3094 GCA_031417295.1 bacterium
GAAGAAGCCGTAGACCGGGCCACCGACATGGCCCACCAGCGCCGGAGACCACACCGGCCGCGCGACCACCGGCCCCGGCACCCAGCCCCAGCGACCGCCAAACTGCGACCAGCGGCCGTAGTGAAACGGCGCGTAGCCCCACGGCGAATCGTCGACCCAGCTCCAGCCCCAAGGCCGCACCCAGACCCAGCGGCCATGGCGGTACGGCGCCCAGCCGGGGCTGACGACATTAGGGAACCAGACGTTGCCGTAGCTGCGGTCGACGTACCAGACGCCATGCTCGTCGAGCGACTCGACGCCGGTCAGCTCGGGCGATACATAGCGGGTCGAAGCCATGCGCTCCTGCGCGCGGTCGCGCGCCTCGGCCCAGCGGTCGAAGTCGGTGTCACCGTCGATGCGGGCCAGTTGCAGCGTGGCACCGCCACGGCCGATGTCGGCCTGCTGGCCGGTGCCGAGTTCGAGCGTGTTGCTTGGCGTGACCACCCGCAGCCGGCCCGACAGCACGGCCAGCGTGAAGGCGCGGCGATCGGGGTCGAAGCTGGCGCGGTAGTCGCCCGGCTGCAGCAGTTCGGCGCGTACGCCGTCGGCGGCCAGGCTGAACTGGTCGCCGCTGAACAGCGTGCGCACGCGGGCCCGCACCGTGCCCTGGATCAGGTCGATCGCGATCGCGTGGTCGTCGAGCTGGGCAAAGGCGGCCTGGGTATTGCCGTCCAGGCGCACCGCGCTGCTGCCGATGCTCGCCTCGCTCAAGCCGCCCGGCGCGACGAACAACATGCTCTGCGTGGTGAGCGGCCAGTTCAGCCGGGCCGGCTCCCAGGCGCCCTGGGGTTCGGAGGCCACCTGCACCTCGCCCTTGAGCGCGCTCAGCCGACCCACGCGGGCCGGTGGATCGACGACCTGCTCGTCCGACGTGGCGCGCGCCTCGGGCGTCACGACCGTGGTGCAGGCCGCCAGCAGCAGCGCACCGGCCAGTGAAAAGAGGCGTTGCCGCCAGAGTCGAAGCTTCATCGATGCCCGTCCACGGGCCGCGATGGCGACCCGTGGCTGCTTAACGCACGAGCGGCCGATTCAGACCACAGCCGCCATCGCGCGGGCGACGGCGTCGATGTTGTGCTCGTTCAGCGCGGCCACGCAGATGCGGCCTGAATCGACGCCGTAGATGCCGAACTCGGCGCGCAGCCGCTGCATCTGGGCCGCGTTGAGGCCCGAGTAGCTGAACATGCCCTGCTGGCGCGTGATGAAAGACAGGTCGTCCTTCACGCCCGCGGCCTGCAGCTTGGCCACCAGCAACTGGCGCATCGCCTTGATGCGCACGCGCATGCCGGCCAGTTCCTGCTCCCACTGGTCGCGCAGTGCCGGCGTGGTGAGCACGGTGGCGACGATCTGCGCGCCAAAGGTCGGCGGGTTGCTGTAGTTGGTGCGGATCACGATCTTGAGCTGGCTCAGGACGCGCGTTGCTTCTTCCTTGCTGGTGCAGACCACGCTCAGCGCGCCGACCCGCTCGCCGTACAGGCTGAAGCTCTTGGAGAAGCTGGTCGCGACCAGGAAGTTCAGGCCCGAGGCCAGGAACTCGGCGATCACCGCGCCGTCTTCGGCAATGCCCTGGCCAAAGCCCTGGTAGGCCATGTCCAGAAAGGGCACCAGGCCGCGTGCCTTGACGAGGGACACCACCTCGGCCCATTGCGCTGGCGTCAGGTCGTAGCCGGTCGGGTTGTGGCAGCAGGCGTGCAGCACGACGATGGTGCCGGCCGCCGCGGTGTCGAGCGCGGCGCGCATGGCGGAGAAGTCAACGCCGCGCGCCTGGGCGTCGTAGTACGGATAGGCGGCGACGTCGAAGCCGGCGTTGCTGAACAGGGCGCGGTGGTTTTCCCAGCTCGGGTCGCTGATCAGCACCCGGGCGTTCGGGTTCACGCGCTTGAGGAAATCGGCGCCGACCTTCAAGCCGCCGGTGCCGCCGACGGCTTGCACCGTGGCCACACGATGGGCCTTGACGAGGTCGCTTTCAGCACCGAAAACGAGGCTCCGGACCTCCTTGTCGTAGGCCGCGATCCCGTCGATCGGCAAGTAGCCGCGCGGCTTGGCCGCTTCAACCAGTTGCCGCTCGGCGGCCGCTACGCAGGCCAGCAGGGGCAGCTTGCCGTTCTCGTCGGTATAGACACCGATGCCGAGGTTGACCTTGTTCGGATTCGGGTCGGCATTGAACTGTTCGTTCAAGCCCAGGATTGGGTCGCGTGGGGCCATCTCGACGGCGGAAAACAGGCTCATGGCAGGGGTCGGGTATTGGGGAGGAGGATGTGCGGCGCCGCCTTGCGGTACGCTGCTCGATGGTTCCGATTTTACGGGCCCCCCCCTAGACGCCGCCCATGCCCACCGTTCCCGAAGTCCTGCCCACTGCACGAGCTGCCACCGATGCGGCGCCCGAGGGCCGGTTCGTCAGCTTTGCCGATTCGCCCTTCCAGTTGTTCCAGCCCTATGCGCCGGCGGGCGACCAGCCGGCGGCGATCGACAAGTTGGTCGAGGGCATCGAGGACGGCCTGGCCTACCAGACCCTGCTCGGTGTCACCGGCTCGGGCAAGACCTTCACGATGGCCAACGTGATCGCGCGCCTGGGCCGCCCGGCGATCGTTTTCGCACCGAACAAGACCCTGGCGGCGCAGCTCTACAGCGAGTTCAGGGAGTTCTTCCCGAAGAACGCGGTCGAGTATTTCGTCAGCTATTACGACTACTACCAGCCCGAGGCCTATGTGCCGCAGCGCGACCTGTTCATCGAGAAAGACAGCGCGATCAACGAGCACATCGAGCAGATGCGCCTGTCGGCCACCAAGAGCGTGCTCGAACGGCGCGACACCGTGATCGTGGCCAGCGTGAGTGCGATCTACGGCATCGGCAAGCCGGAGGACTACACCCAGATGCGCTTCATCGCGCGGGTGGGCGACAAGATCGGCCAGCGTGACGCGATCGCGCAGTTGATCCGCATGCAGTACACGCGCAACGACACTGACTTTTCGCGCGGATCGTTTCGCGTGCGCGGCGATGTGATCGATGTCTTTCCGGCCGAGCACTCCGAGCTGGCGATCCGCATCGAGCTGTTCGA
>JANOVJ010000219.1:0-7664 GCA_031417295.1 bacterium
ATCCGGCAGCATGTCGCTGCGTTGCGGGTCATCGGCACCGCGCAGCGCAATGGCGCGCCGGTAAAGGCTGGACGCGGCATGCATGTCGCCCCGCGCGTGGGCGCGCTTGGCTGCGTTCCCGAGGCGCTGCGCCGCATCGGCGCCGAGCGCCAGCCCGGCATCGTCGAGCGGGCCGAGTTCGCGCAGGTAGCGATGCGCCTGCTCAAGGTGATAGCCGAGGATTTCCTCGAATTCCAGCGCACGGTCGCGGTCGGCGTTGACCTTGTCAGCCCAGTGCACGAAGCCGATGTGCAGGTTGGCGCGCGCGCGCTTGAGCAGCCCGTTGTAGACCGTCTCGCGAACCAGGTGGTTGTGGAACCGGTAGATCGTCCCGGCATGCGCCGGGCCCGAGGGGCGAATGAAGTGCTTGCGCACCAGCGTGCCCAGGTGCTCGGCCAAGGTGCCGCGCACACCGTCGGGCGCCAGGGCTTCCAGGGCCGGTTGCGCGAACTCCAGGCCGATGACAGCAGCGGGCTCGACGGCGGCGCGGTCCGCACGCGGGAGGTTGTCCAGTCGCGCCTCGAGCAGGGCCTGGATGGTGGGCGGAACCTTGACGTTGCCGTAGGCCGCCGTGCTGACCCAGATGTCGCCCTGCAGGCGCAGCGCATGGCTGTCGATCAGCATCGACAACATCTGTTCGATGTAAAGCGGGTTGCCTTCTGCAGCACGGATGACGTGGTCGAGCACGTCTTGCTGCAGGACCTTGTTGCCAAGCTGGTTGGTCACCACCTGCGTGGCGGCGGCGTCGTTCAGCGGCGGCAGGTCGAGCCGCGTCGACGACGGCCGATCGCCCCATTGAGGATGCTCCTCGAACAGCTCGTTGCGCGCGGTCGCCAGGAGCAGGATGGAGGCGCCGGTCGCGGTGTCGAGAATGTGCTCGATCATCTCGAGCAGGGCATGCTCCGCCCAGTGGATGTCGTCGATCAGCACCACCACCGGGCCGGCCACGGCCAGGCCCATCAGGAACTTGCGGGCAGCCCAGTGCAGCTCCTGCAGCGCGAAGGGCGCCGTGCTCAGCCCGATGGCGCTGGCCAGGCGGTCGGCCACCTCGGCGTCGCCCACCGTCGCGAGGATGCGGGACCGCGCGAGCTCGGGCGGATCGTCCTCGCGGATGCCCGCAGCGCCCCAGACCATGCCCACCAGCGGCCAGAACGTGATGCCGTCGCCGTAGGGCAGGCATCGCCCCCGCAGGATGCGGGCGCCGATGGCGACCCGCTCCGCCACGGCCCGCACCAGGTGTGACTTCCCCTGGCCGGCGTCGCCGACGATGGTGAACAGCTGCACGGCAGGCTGCGCGCAAAGCTGTCGGTAGGCCTCGCCGATGACGGCGAGTTCCTCGTCACGGCCGATGATCGGGGCATCCTGGCGGCGCGCATAGCCATCGAGGCCGAGCGCGGAAACCAGGCGGTAGGCGGCGACCTTTTCGGCCTTGCCCTTGAGCTGCAGCGGCTCGACGGCTTCGACCTCCACCGCATCGCGTGCCAACTGGTAGGTCGACTCGCCGATGTAGATCTCGTTCACCGGCGCAGCCTGTTCTAGGCGCGCCGCCACGTTCACCGCATCCCCGGTAGCGAGCTTCTGGTCTGCCGTCGGGTCGTCGTTGGCGACCACTTCGCCGGTGTTCACGCCCGTGCGATTGGCCAACGAAACGCCGTAGCGCGCCTTCAGGTCCTGGTTGACCTTTTCCAGCGCCTTGCCCATGCCAACGACGGCACGGATGGCGCGCAGCGCATCGTCCTCGTGCGCCTTCGGCAAACCGAAGACGGCCATGATCGCGTCGCCGATGAACTTCTCGATCTTGCCGCCGTGACGCCGGATCTCGGCCGACATGGCATTGAAGTAGCGTTCCTTGACCTCATGCAGCGCCTCTGAGTCGAGGCGCTCGCCGAGCGCGGTGGAGTCCTTCAGGTCGCAGAAGATCACCGTGACCGTCTTGCGCATTTCCCGCACCGGCAGCGCTGCCGGCGCAGCTGCCAGAGGTGTGCCGCAGTACCCGCAAAGCCTGAACTTCGGTGGGTTTTCTTCGCCGCAGCCAGGACACTTGACCATTGGCCGGAGTTTAGCGGGCGTGACCGTGAAACCACGGGCCCGCGCGCCGCGCGCGGGATCTGCTCGCGTGGGAGGTCAGCCCTGCGCCGCGAGTTGCTGCTCCAGCCGATGCAGCACCCGATAGCAACCCAGCACCTTGGCGACGCTGGAATTCGGCTCCCGTCCCTCCTTGATCGCGGCGAAGAACTCGCGGTCCTGCAGCTCGATGCCGTTCATCGACACGGCCACGGTCGACACGTCGATCTTCTCGTCCTTGCCGGTGAACAGGTCGTCATAGCGCGCGAGGTAGGTGGCCGTGTCGCCGATGTAGCGGAAGAACGTTCCCAGCGGGCCTTCGTTGTTGAACGAGAGGCTCAAGGTGCAGATCGCACCGGTGCTCGACTTCAACTGGATGCTCATGTCCATCGCGATGCCGAGTGCCGGATGGATCGGCCCTTGCACCGCGTTGGCCTGCACGATCTCGCCGCCCGTCTGGTACACGAATAGATCCACCGTGTGCGCCGCGTGGTGCCACAGCAGGTGGTCGGTCCAGCTGCGCGCCTGGCCGAGCGCGTTCATGTTGGTGCGGCGAAAGAAGTAGGTCTGCACATCCATCTGCTGAATGTTGAACTCACCCGCAGCGATCCGGTTGTGCACGTACTGGTGGCTGGGGTTGAAGCGCCGCGTGTGGCCGACCACCGCGACCAGCCCCGTGCGCTTCTGCAACGCGGCCACCGCCTCGGCGCCGGCCAGCGTGTCGGCGAGCGGAATCTCCACCTGCACATGCTTGCCCGCCTTCAGGCAGGCGATGCTTTGCTCGGCGTGCATCTGCGTCGGCGTGCACAGGATCACCGCGTCGAGTTCCTTCAGTGCCAGGCTGTCGGCGAGATCGGTGGTGACATGGGCGATGCCGTACTGCGCGGCGGTCTGCTTCGTCTTCTCCAGATCGCGGCTGACCAGCGAGACGACTTCGACACCGTCGATCAACCTGATCGCGTCCAGATGCTTGATGCCGAACGCGCCCGCGCCGGCCAATGCAACCTTGATCGTCATGGGTTGTTCTCCAGGATGAGGTGGCCCACGGCGGTGTTCGACGCGGGCACGTGATAGAAGCGGTGCTTGACAGCGGGCCTTGCGCCACCGGCCACATCGGCCATCGCACCGCGCGCGATCAGCCACATCACGAGCTCGATCCCTTCCGAGCCAGCCTCGCGTACGTACTCGATGTGCGAAACCTTCGACAGGCCGTCCGGGTCGGCGATCAACCGGTCGAGAAACCTGTTGTCCCACTCGGCGTTGATCAGCCCGGCGCGCGGCCCCTGCAACTGGTGGCTCATGCCGCCGGTGCCCCAGATCTGCACCTTGAGCGGTTCGTCGTAGGACTCGATCGCACGCCGTATCGCCTGCCCGAGCATGAAGCAGCGCCGCCCCGAAGGCACCGGGTACTGCACCACGTTGACGGCGAACGGGATCACCGGGCACGGCCACGAGAAATCGGGAGGCGCGGGCGAACCGCACATCAGGTTCAGCGGCACCGTGAGGCCATGATCGACATCCATCTTGTTGACGATGGTCAGGTCGAAGTCGTCCTGGATCACGCTCTGCGCGATGTGCGAAGCCAGCGCCGGATGGCCGATGACCTGGGGCACCGGGCGCGGGCCCCAGCCCTCGTCGGCCGGCGTGTACTCGGCCGCCGTGCCGATGGCAAACGTCGGAATCATCTCCAGGCTGAACGCGGTGGCGTGGTCGTTGTAGACGAGGAAAATCACGTCCGGCGGGTTCTCCTTCATCCACTGCCTGGAGTACTCGTAGCCCTTGAACAGCGGCACCCAATACGGCTCGGCCGTCTTGCCGAGATCGATCGCCGCGCCGATGGCCGGCACGTGCGAGGTGTAGACGGAGGCGGTGATGCGGGCCATGGCTACTTCCTCCCTGCCGCGCCCTGGGGCTGGCGGTGCGCCTGCGCGTCACCGTCCTCGCCGACGACGCGGTTGCCATCGGCCGAGCGGCCGCCCTTGATCATCATGTCGCGGTATTCCTCTTCGGTCATGCCGGTCATGCTGCCGGCCATCTGCTGGAAGCTCTTGCCGTGCGTGGCGCCGAGCTTGGCCAGGAAGTAGATGTTGCCGCCGAGGCGGATGCACCAGTTCAGGTCGCGCGCCAGCACGGCCTGCTTCTGCTCTTCGGTCATCGGCCATTCGTCCAGGTAAGCGCGCTCGTTCGCCCTGAAGCGCTCGCGGTTCGCGGCCTTCATCAGCGACATGCAGAACTGGTTCAGGTGGTAGCCGAGGCGCGACTGTTCGGCGTCGAAGATCGTCGTGCCGGGCACGTCGAGATAGGGCTTGTTCAGTGACATCGGCAGGCCTCTCGTTTCTTCATCGTCTTCTTCATCGCCTTCTTCATCGGGCGCACTCGAAACTCTCGGCGCGGTTCACGTCGCCGCTCTTGAAGCGCGGCCACTGCGGCCATTCGCAGAGCGGGCGCGCCCGCGTCACCGCGAACGGCGCCTTCGTTTCCTGCGCAACGAGCTGCAAACCCGCGGGCGCCTTGTCGCGCTCGACCCAGTCGGCCAGCGCGGCCAGCATGTCGATGTTGCCCGGTGCACCTGCGCCCACGTGGTCTGCCCCCGGCGCGGTGTACAGCCGCAAGAAGTCGGCCACCTGGCCCGGCCCCATGCGCTCGCCAACGCTGTCGACATAGCGGATGCCGGCATACGGGCTCTGCGCGTAGTCGGCCATGTTCTCCAGCAGGATGAGCTTGCCGCCGCGCAGGCGAAAGGACGAAAGATCGGGGTGGGTCGAGTCCATCAGCGCCGACACTTCCTCGACGCGCTGGCGCATCTCGTTCGGGTTGGTGCGGCGCACGTCGAACGCCGCGTCGCGGGCGTAGAAGAACTGGATCGCGCCGCTGCCATAGAACCACGCGATACCGTTGGCCGGCACCGGCGGGATCACTGGCGCCGCGCTGCCCGACCACCACGCGCCCCAGCCGCCCGTCGGGCCCATCGCCGGCGTGGCCTCGCCCGAGACACCGTAGCCGGGGTACTCGCGCACGCCGTTGGCGAGCGCGAAGTCAAAGCGGAACGGGGAGTGCAGCGTCTGCACCGCGCGGACCTGGCCATCGGTGAGGCAGGCGTCCGACGGTGCGCCGGTGCAGCGCAGCTTGGTCACGTTGAAGCGCTGCCGGCAGCCCACGGGGTTTGAAACCAGGCCATCGACCACACCGTCAGCCGCGTCGCAACTGGCCAGCACCGCGTCGCCGACGAGCTTGACGGAGGGCGGGCGGATCCACGCCTCGCCCATGCTCGCAAGCCCGTTGCGCGTGCCGGCAAATTGCAGCGCGGTCCAGTTGATCACCGGCACGCGGCTGAAGATGCCGTTGAAGTCGGCCGGGTAGCGCTGCGCCATCGTCAGCCCCTCGCGGCCGCCTTCAGAGCTGCCGACGAAGTAGAGCTTGTCGGGCTTGCGGCCGTAGGCGCGAAACATCAGATCGACCGACACGTCGCGCACCTTCTTGTACGACGCGTGGGCGAAGTTGACGAGCGCCTCGTCGTTCAACGCAAACGCCTGCGGCGGCTCGCCCGGCTTGTTCTGGTGGCCCGAGTCGGTGCCCACCGTGACATAGCCTTGCCCCAACGGCGACGGCAAATCGAAGCGCGCGGCCGGCACGAGGCCGAGCCCGCTGATCAGCACGCCGTTGAAGCCGCCGCCGCCGTACTGCACCGAGCGGCCGTTCCACGTCGTCGGCAGGTTGACCTGGAACAGGATCGGCGGCGCCGCCGGGTCCATCGGCAGGATGCGGCCGAGCACCTTGCAGTACTCGGGCACGGCCGGCGTGATCAGCGAGGCCGGGGTCGGGCCGCGCTCAGCGACGGCGAGCGGCGTCGCCGGCACGAGCGTGGCCGAGTCGATGGTCGCACCGCCGGTCGGCAAGGCGATCGCGGCACGGTCGATGCCCGCGACCAACGTGGCGCAGCCAGCCTTCACGTCGCTGGACATCAGCGCGGGCGCGCTGCACGCGGACAGCAGGGCCGTTGCCGCCACCAGCCAAAGGGTTCGTATCGAAACGATCATGGTTCAGCTCCAGTCAGTTCCAGTAAAGGCGCATCGGGTTGTCGACCAGCAGCTTCTGTTGCAGCTCGGCCGTGGTCGCGATGTGCGGGATGAAGTCGACCAGCAGCCCGTCGTCGGGCATGTGGTCCTTCAGGTTCGGGTGCGGCCAGTCAGTGCCCCAGAGCACGCGGTCGGGGAAGGTCTCGACGATGCGGCGAGCGAAGGGAACCACGTCACGGTACGCGCTCTGTTCCCCGTTCAAGGCTTTCGGGCCGGTGACGCTCAGCCGCTCCGGGCAACTCACCTTGCTCCACACGTTCGGGTACTCGCGCATGAACTTCACGAACAGCTCAAACTGCGGGCCGTCCACCGGCAGGCTCGCGTCGGGCCGGCCCATGTGGTCGACGACGATGGCGGTCGGGAGTGCGGTGAAGAAGTCCCACAACTCGGGCAGATCGACGGCCTCGAAGTAGATCACCACATGCCAGCCCAGCGGGGCGATGCGGGCGGCGATCTCCATCAACTCGGCCTTGGGCGTGAAGTCCACCAGCCGCTTGACGAAGTTGAAGCGCACGCCGCGCACGCCGGCAGCGTGCATGTCCTTGAGTTCCTCGTCGGTGACGCTGCGCTTGACGGTGGCCACACCGCGTGCCTTGCCATCGGAATGCAGCAGCGCATCGACCATTGCCCGGTTGTCGGCGCCGTGGCAGGTGGCCTGCACGACCACATTGCGCGCGAAGCCCAGGTGGTCGCGCAGCGCAAAGAGCTGCGCCTTCGACGCATCGCACGGCGTGTACTTGCGCTCGGGCGCGTAAGGGAATTCGGCGCCGGGGCCGAACACGTGGCAGTGCGCATCGACGCTGCCCGGCGGCAGCTTGAAGCGCGGCTTGGACGGGCCGCTGTACCAGTCGAGCCAGCCGGCGGTCTTGGTGAAGTCGCCTGGGGTGGGGTGGGTCATCGTTCAGTCCTTGTGCGTGTGCGGGCCGCGCGTGGGCTCGGCCCGCACGCTCAGTCGATGGTCTTCAGTCGATGTAGCGCAGCCCGGCCTTCTCCAGCGGCCCGCGCATGTTGTACATGTCCAGGCCCAGCACGCCGGCCGCCAGCTTCGCGCGCTTCTCGCCTTCGAACGACTCTCGCGTCTCGGCCGCATCGGCCACCTGTTGCGCGATCGCCGCCGGAACGACGACCACGCCATCCACGTCGGCAATCACCACGTCGCCCGGGTTCACAACCGCGCCGGCGCAGACGACAGGCACGTTCACCGAGCCCAGCGTGGCCTTGATCGTGCCCTTGGCATGGATCGCGCGGCTGAACACCGGAAAGCCCATCTGCGCAAGGTCTTTCACGTCACGCACGCCGCCGTCGATGACCAGGCCCTTGGCACCGCGGGCGATGAAGCTGGTAGCCAGCAGGTCGCCGAAGAAGCCGTCGTCGTTGTCGGTGGTGCAGGCGGCCACGACCACGTCGCCGGGCTGAATCTGCTCGGCCGCCACGTGCATCATCCAGTTGTCGCCCGGCTGCAGCAGCACGGTGACGGCGGTGCCG
>JANOVJ010000220.1:0-2674 GCA_031417295.1 bacterium
ATTTCGTCGAGATGTTTGTTGGCGTCGGCGCCGCCCGCGTGCGCGACATGTTCGAGCAGGCCAAGAAGAGTTCGCCCTGCATCATCTTCATCGACGAGATCGACGCGGTCGGTCGTCACCGTGGTGCCGGCCTGGGCGGCGGCAACGACGAGCGCGAGCAGACGCTGAATCAGATGCTGGTCGAGATGGACGGTTTCGAGACCAATCTGGGCGTGATCGTGATGGCGGCCACCAACCGGCCCGACATCCTCGACCCGGCCTTGCTGCGCCCGGGCCGCTTCGACCGTCAGGTCTACGTGACGCTGCCCGACGTGCGCGGCCGCGAGCAGATCCTGAATGTGCACATGCGCAAGGTGCCGATCGGGCAGGACATCCGGGCCGACATCCTGGCCCGCGGCACGCCGGGTTTCTCGGGCGCCGATCTGGCCAACCTGGTCAACGAAGCCGCACTCTTCGCCGCCCGCCGCAGTGGGCGCGTGGTGGAAATGATGGACTTCGAGAAGGCCAAGGACAAGATCATGATGGGCCCCGAGCGCAAGTCGATGGTCATGCCGGAAGAGGAACGCAAGAACACGGCTTACCACGAGTCTGGCCACGCGCTGGTGGCCCGCCTGCTGCCCAAGACCGACCCGGTACACAAGGTCACTGTCATTCCGCGCGGCCGCGCACTCGGTGTGACGATGCAGTTGCCCGAAACCGACCGTTACAGCATGGACAAGGAACGCATGTTGTCGACCATCTCCATCCTTTTCGGCGGGCGCATTGCCGAAGAGGTGTTCATGAACCAGATGACCACCGGCGCAAGCAACGACTTCGAGCGCGCCACGCACATTGCACGCGACATGGTCACGCGCTACGGCATGACCGACGAGCTGGGACCGATGGTCTACGCCGAAAACGAAGGCGAAGTCTTCCTCGGCCGCTCGGTCACCAAGCAGGTCAACGTCTCTGAAGAGACGATGCAAAAGGTCGACAAGCAGATACGCCGCATCATCGACGAGCAGTATGCGATTGCGTGCAAGCTGATCGAGGACAACCAGGACAAGATGCACGCGCTGGCCAATGCGCTGCTCGAATGGGAAACCATCGACGCCGAGCAGATCGACGACATCATGGGCGGGCGCACGCCACGGCCGCCGAAAGACTGGACGCCGTCGGCCAGCAAGTCGCTGCCGGTGCCGCCGATCAATCCCGACGGGGCGCCTGCAGCTGCCTGAGGTCGCGGCCGATTCATCAATGAGCGGGGCTTCGGCCCCGCTTTGCATTCCGGACCCTGGTGCATGTTCTGGCAGACCACCCGCTATCGAATCGACCTGTGCCGGCCCCGGGTTATGGGTATCGTCAATGTCACGCCAGACTCGTTCTCCGATGGTGGAGAACACTTGAGCGCAGTGGCCGCGCTGGCACATTGCGAGCGGCTGGTGAAAGAGGGTGCCGACATCCTCGACATCGGCGGCGAGTCGAGCCGGCCTGGCGCGACCGGCCTTTCCGTCACCGATGAGCTGGCGCGCGTCGTGCCGGTCTTGCGCGGCGCGCTGACGCTTGGCGTCCCGGTTTCGATCGACACCTGCAAGCCCGAGGTGATGCAGGCGGCGCTGGAGATCGGCGTCGATATCGTCAACGACATCCGGGCGCTGCAGGCAGCTGGAGCGATCGATTCGGTGGCGGCGCATCCGGCCTGTGGTGTGTGCCTGATGCACATGCGCGGCGATCCGCAAACGATGCAGGCAGCGCCCGACTACGGCGATGTTGTTCGCGAGGTTGGCGCCTTCCTCGCCGTTCGGGCAGCCGCTGTCCTTGCAGCCGGCGTGGCGGCCGAACGGATCGTGCTCGACCCCGGCATCGGCTTTGGCAAGAGCCCGGCCCAGAACGTGGCCCTGCTCGCTCGCCAGCACGAACTGCGGGTGCTCGGCTATCCGCTGCTGGTGGGCTGGTCGCGCAAGTCCACCCTCGGCGCACTGACCGGGCGGGCGGTGGCCGGCCGGCTGCCGGCCAGCCTGGCGGCGGCGCTCGCGGCCGTGCAGCAGGGCGCCAGCATCGTGCGCGTGCACGACGTGGCGGCCACGGTCGACGCGCTGTGCGTCTGGCGTGCGGCCGGGTTGGGCGCGAGCCTGGCCGATCCGGCATTGCACAATCCGCCTGCCCCGAACCCCACGCAAAGCCAGCCCGCAACGACATGACAAGCACCTATTTCGGCACCGACGGCATCCGCGGCACGGTCGGCCAGCCTCCGATCACGCCCGACTTCATGCTCCGCCTCGGCCATGCCGTCGGGCGCGTGATGCGGCGCGCTGAGGCACGGCCGACGGTGCTGATCGGCAAGGACACCCGTATTTCGGGCTACATGATCGAATCGGCGCTGGAGGCGGGCTTCGCCTCGGCCGGCGTCGACGTGCTGCTCACCGGCCCGCTGCCCACGCCCGGCGTGGCCTACCTGACACGCGCGTTGCGCCTGAGCCTGGGCGTGGTGATCAGCGCCTCGCACAACCCGTTCGGCGACAACGGCATCAAGTTCTTCTCGGCCCGCGGCGAGAAGCTGCCCGATGCCTGGGAGCAGCAGGTCGAGGCCGCGCTCGAGCAGCCGCCGCAGTGGGTCGATTCGGCGAATCTGGGCAAGGCGAAGCGCATCGACGACGCGCGCGGCCGATACATCGAGTTCTGCAAGGGCACGTTC
>JANOVJ010000221.1:0-4920 GCA_031417295.1 bacterium
GTCGAGACGAGTCCGAGCCGCGTTACCGGGGTCCGCCGAGACTGCCGACGCGGCGACGACCGCAGTGAGGGACCGGTCGGTCCATCTTGGCGCCCGCACGTTGTTGCGCGCTGCGCCTGTTCGGGTTTCTCGGCGAACGGAGAAACACCATGCGATTCACGCTGCACGTCGCGCCCCGGTTCGGGATGCTTCCTTTGTCCATCCTGCTTGGCGCTGCCGTTCCGCCTGCTCACGCAATGGGGACGATCGTGGTTTGGGGCCGAGATACGTACCACGAGATCTCCAACGCGCCGAAGGGGCACGACTTCGTTGATATCTCTGCGGGCGGCGGATTCGCTCTCGCGTTGCGATCCGATGGCAGTTTGAAGGCCTGGGGCGAAAACGATTCCGGCCAAGTCAGCGCCGCACCCAAGACGGCCAACTTTGTCTCGATATCGGCCGGGTATCACAGCGGCTATGCGCTGCGCTCGGACGGAAGCATTGCCGCCTGGGGCAGCGACAGCTACGGGCAGGTGAGCCAGACGCCCACGGGCCACGACTTCGTGATGGTGTCGGGAGGTGGTGTCCACGGCGTCGCGCTGCACACAGACGGCAGCCTGGCGTCGTGGGGCGATGGTGGCTACGGGCAACTCAACACGCCGACGGGCAATGACTTTGTGGCTGTCGATGCAACGGCCATTGGCAGCTTGGCCTTGCGCTCCGATGGGAGCCTCGTCTTCTGGGGTTACCCCTACGGCACGTTGCCGACGAGCCATGACTTCGTCAAGATCGACGGGGGCCAGGACTCGGCTATTGCGTTGCGGTCTGATGGCAGCTTGGCAGTGTGGGGCGATGACTACTTCGGTAGCTACTACAGCTGCACGGTCAGTTGTGCCCCGAAGGGGTCGGGCTTCGTCGACGCCGTTGCTGGGTACGTCACCGGTGGACTGGCGTTGCGTGCCAATGGCAGTCTGGTTGCATGGGGAATCAACCCGCCTGGCGGAGGTGCCACCGACTCGACGCCCACGGGCCGCGGGTTCGAGGCGATCGACCGAAGCACTTACGCGGGCTACGCAATCCACAGCATCCCCGAGCCAGCGACCTGCGCGCTGATGCTGCTCGGGTTGGCGAGCCTGCCGATCCTCGCTCGCCGTCGCTCCCGGCAATGAGCGTTCGAGGGCGTCGCTCGTCGTAGCGGCGCTCTTCCGACTTGTACCGGTCGCTTTTGCAGCTTGCATTTGAACCGAGGCAAGCTTAAAATCTTCCGACCGGTCGGTCAGAAATGTTTTCCTGGCCGGCGTTCCTTCTTCCCCTTTCAACCCTGGCGCCGCCATGCCCGAAGCAGAAGCCCTCGTGCTCGTCTCCAACGCCGCCGCCGTGCGCACGCTGACGCTGAACCGCCCGCAGGCCCTGAACAGCTTCACCACGGCGATGCATGCCGAGTTGCTGGCCGCGCTCGAAGCGGCGGCCGCCGACGAGGCGGTGCGCTGCGTCGTGATCACCGGCGCAGGCCGTGGCTTTTGCGCCGGGCAGGACTTGTCCGATCCCGCCGTCGCGCCCAACCCCGCGCCCGGCGCTGCGCAGCCCGACATCGGCGCGCTGCTCGAGCGCTGCTACATCCCGCTCGCACTGCGCATCCGCTCGATGCCGGTGCCGGTGATCGCCGCCGTCAACGGCGTTGCCGCAGGGGCGGGCGCCAACTTCGCGCTCGGCTGCGACATCGTGCTCGCGGCGCGCTCGGCGAGCTTCATCCAGGCCTTCGCGAAGATCGGGCTGGTGCCCGACTGCGGCGGCACCTGGCTGCTGCCGCGGCTCGTCGGGCGGGCGAACGCGCTGGCGCTGGCGCTGACCGGCGACAAACTCTCGGCTGAAGAGGCGCAACGCATCGGCCTGATCGCGCGCTGCGTCGACGATGTGTCACTGATGAGCGAAGCCGCCGCGTTGGGCGCACGCCTGGCCGAGATGCCGGTCAAGGCGCTGGCGCAGACGCGGCTGGCAATCGACGCGGCCGGCGGGCTCGACTACGCGGCTGCGCTGGCCGCCGAAGCGCGTTTGCAAAGCGCGATGGGCGCCGCGGCCGACTACCGCGAAGGCGTGGCCGCCTTCATGGCCAAGCGCAAGCCGCAGTTCAGCGACCGTTGAGCGCCGCACCCTCCGTGACTACCGGCGCGTTCACTCCGCAACAGATCGCCGACGCGGTGCGCGACGCGATGTTCGCCGCCGACCGCGCGTCGCGTGCGCTCGGCATGAGCATCGAGGCCATGTCTCCGGGCAGTGCGACGCTGCGCATGACGGTGCGCGGCGACATGATCAACGGCGCGAATGTGTGCCACGGCGGGCTGATCACGACGCTGGCCGATTCGGCCTTCGCCTTCGCCTGCAATTCGTACAACGAGTTGACCCTGGCCTCCAGCCTGTCGGTCGATCTGGTCGCGCCGGCGCGCGAGGGCGACGTGCTTACCGCCGAGGCGAACCAGGCCAACCGTGCCGGGCGCACCGGCGTCTACGACGTGACGGTGACCAACCAGCGCGGCGAACGAATTGCGCTGGTGCGCGGGCGCTCGTACACGATGAAGGGCAAGCCGACCGTGGCGCTGCCCGGCGCGCCGGGCTGAGCGAGGCCGACACGCCATGCCCGTGCTTCGCCCCGAGCTTGCCGACCTGGCGCCCATCGAGCGCGCCAGCCGCGACGAACTGCAGGCGTTGCAACTCGAGCGCCTGCGCTGGAGCTTGCAGCACGCCTACGACAACGTCGCCCACTACCGCGCCGCCTTCGACGCGCAGCGCGTGCACCCGGCGGACCTGAAGCAACTCGCCGACCTGGCCAAATTTCCGTTCACGACCAAGCAGGATCTGCGCGCGAACTACCCGTTCGGCATGTTCGCCGTGCCGCGCGAGCGCGTCGCGCGCATTCACGCCTCGTCGGGCACGACCGGCAAGCCAACCGTCGTCGGCTACACGCAGCGCGACATCGACACCTGGGCCGATCTGGTTGCGCGCTCGATCCGCGCTGCGGGTGGGCGTGCCGGCGACCGGGTGCATGTGGCCTACGGCTACGGCCTCTTCACCGGCGGCCTCGGCGCGCACTACGGTGCCGAGAAGCTCGGCTGCACGGTGATCCCGATGTCTGGCGGGCAGACCGAGAAGCAGGTGCAACTGATCACCGATTTCGCGCCCGAGATCATCATGGTCACGCCGAGCTACATGCAGGTGATCGTCGAGGAGATGCGGCGCCAGGGGCTGGACCCGAAAGCGTCGTCGTTGAAGATCGGCATCTTCGGCGCCGAACCGTGGACCGAAGCGATGCGGCGCGACATCGAGGCCAGCGCCGGCATCGACGCGGTGGACATCTACGGCCTGTCGGAAGTGATGGGCCCGGGCGTGGCCAGCGAGTGCATCGAGACCCAGGACGGGCCGGTGGTCTGGGAAGACCATTTCTATCCCGAGATCATCGACCCCGACACCGGCGCGGTGCTGCCCGATGGCGAGGAAGGCGAACTCGTTTTCACCACGCTGACCTAGGAAGCGCTGCCCGTGGTGCGCTACCGCACGCGCGACCTGACGCGGCTGCTGCCGCCCACCGCTCGCGCGATGCGCCGCATGGGCAGAATCGTCGGCCGCAGCGACGACATGCTGATCATCCGCGGCGTCAACGTGTTCCCGACCCAGATCGAGGAATTGGTGTTGCAGCATGGCCAGTTGGCAGGCCAGTACCAGATCGTCGTCACGCGCGACGACAAGCTCGACGATGTGGAGGTGCGCTGCGAGGTGCTGCCGCAAGCCAGCGTCGCCCCGGCCGACGCGGCGCAGTGGCTGTGCGAACGCATCAAGACGATGGTCGGCATCACGACCACGGTGAGCGTGGGCGCGCCGGACAGCATCGAACGCACGCTCGTTGGCAAGGCACGGCGGGTGATCGACAAACGGCCTCGTTGAAAGGACAAGACATGTACACCCAGGCACTCGACGTGATGAGCAAGGATGAGGAGGCGCAGGCCAAGGCGCGCCCGGTTCGCTCCGCCGATGACGCGCAACGCGAAGCCGCCTTCGAAGCCCGTATCGATGCCGGTGATTTCATCGAAGCGAAAGACTGGATGCCCGAGCACTACCGCAAGACGCTCGTGCGCCAGATCAGCCAGCACGCGCACTCCGAGATCGTCGGCATGCTGCCCGAAGGCAACTGGATCAGCCGCGCGCCGAGCCTGAAGCGCAAGGCGATCCTGCTCGCCAAGGTGCAGGACGAGGGCGGCCACGGCCTCTACCTCTACGCCGCGGCCGAGACGCTGGGTACATCGCGCGACCAGATGATCGAGGCCTTGCATTCCGGCCGCGCCAAGTACAGCTCGATCTTCAACTACCCGACGCTGACCTGGGCCGACATGGGCACCATCGGCTGGCTGGTCGATGGCGCGGCGATCATGAACCAGGTGCCGTTGTGCCGCTGCTCGTACGGGCCGTATGCCAGGGCGATGATCCGCATCTGCCGCGAGGAAAGTTTTCACCAGCGGCAGGGCTTCGAGGCGCTGTTGACGATGATGAAGCAGGGCACAGCCGCCCAGCGCGCAATGGTGCAGGACGCGGTGAACCGCTGGTGGTGGCCGGCCATCATGATGTTCGGCCCGCCGGACACCGAGTCGCCGAACTCCGAGCAGTCGATGCGCTGGGGCATCAAGCGCATCAGCAATGACGACCTGCGGCAGAAATTCATCGATGCCACCGTCGAGCAGGCCAAGCTGCTCGGCGTCGCGCCGCCCGACCCTGATTTGAAGTGGAACGCCGAGCGCGGGCACCACGATTTCGGCGCGATCGATTGGGCCGAGTTTTGGAGCGT
Source organism: bacterium (assembly GCA_031417295.1). Classification (GTDB taxonomy): domain Bacteria; phylum Pseudomonadota; class Gammaproteobacteria; order Burkholderiales; family Burkholderiaceae_C; genus CAIKUF01. The sequence goes on from JANOVJ010000221.1 coordinate 4,811, forward strand.
CGTGCAAGGCCACGGCCCCTGCAACCGCGAGCGGCTGGCGGCGCGTGTGAAGGCGGCGGACGACGGCGCGTGGGTGCGTGACGCAGCGATGGCCCATGCGGCCAAGCAAC
>JANOVJ010000222.1:0-6141 GCA_031417295.1 bacterium
CATCACCCGCTCCAAACCATCGACTTCACCGGTGTAGCGAAAACCGAGTTTCTCGTAGAACGGCCCGGCATGCCCCGGCTCGTCGCGGTGCGACAGGCCGACCGAGGCCACGCCCCAGCGCCGCGCTTCCTCGATCGCCCAGCGCACCGCCAGCGCGCCGAAGCCGCGTCGCTGATGGCGGGTGTCGATCGACAGGCGCCAGATGTAGAGCTGATCGGCCGGCTTGTCGGGGTCGCGGCGCTCGTCCCACAGCAGCAGCAGGCCGACCGGCTCGGTGCCGTCACAGATGGCCAGCGGCCGGCCGTTCGTGCGGTACGCCGCCTGTGCGAGCGAGGTCGCGATCGAGGCGACCAGCGAGCGCTGCTCGGGCGCAACCGAGAGCCTGACCAGCCGGTCCACGTTGTCGGCCGTCACCGTGCGCAGCGCGAAGCCGTTGGCCGGCGCAGGCAACGGCGCCGCGCCCGTCAGCCGCATCTCGGCCGCGCGGGCGTGGGCCTGCAGGCCTTCGCCATAAGCCAGCTCGGCGGCGATCGGCCCGAGCGCGTTGGCACCGGTCTCGCTCACCTCGATCAGGCTGCTGCGCTTCTGAAAGTCGTAGACGCCGAGCGGGGACGAGAAGCGCGCCGTGCCCGAGGTGGGTAGCACATGGTTCGGCCCGGCGCAGTAGTCGCCCAGGCTTTCGCTGGTGTACGCGCCAAGGAAGATCGCCCCCGCATGGCGCAGCAGCGGCTCCCATTTGTGCGGGTCGCGGCTCGACACCTCCAGGTGCTCGGGCGCGATGCGGTTGCTGATGGCGCAGGCCTCTTCCATCGAGCGCGTCAGGATCAGCGCGCCGCGACCCTCTAGCGACGCGCGGATCACGCCCTGGCGCGGCATCTCGGGCAGCAGCCGGTCGATCGCCGCCTGCACCTGCGCGATGTAGGCCGCGTCGGGGCAGAGCAGGATGCTCTGCGCCAGCTCGTCGTGCTCGGCCTGGCTGAACAAGTCCATCGCCACCCAGTCGGGCGGCGTGCTGCCATCGGCCAGCACCAGGATTTCGCTCGGCCCGGCGATCATGTCGATGCCCACTGCGCCGAAGACGTGCTTCTTCGCGCTGGCCACGTAGGCGTTGCCCGGGCCGGTGATCTTGTCGACCTGGGGAATGCTCGCCGTGCCGTAGGCCAGCGCGGCGATGGCTTGCGCGCCGCAAATCGTGAACGCGCGTGTGACGCCGGCCACGTGAGCCGCCGCCAGCACCAGCGCATTGCGCTCGCCCTTGGGCGTGGGCACCACCATCACGATCTCGCCGACACCGGCGACCGTTGCTGGGACCGCGTTCATCAGCAGGCTCGACGGGTACGCCGCCTTGCCGCCCGGCACATAGATGCCAACGCGGTCCAGCGGCGTGACCTTCTGCCCGAGCAGGCTGCCGTGTTCGTCGCGGTAGCTCCACGAGCGGCCGCAGGCGTCGAGCTGGCGCTCGTGGTAGCTGCGGATGCGCTCGGCGGCCGCTTGCAACGCACCGCGTTGCGCGGGGGTGATGGCCTCGAAAGCCGCAGCGAAGTCGGCGGCTCCCAGTTCGAGCGCCTGCATCGAAGCCGCGTCGAGTGCATCGAAGCGCTGGGTGAATTCCAGTACCGCCGCGTCGCCGCGAGCGCGCACGGCAGCCAGGATTTCCGCGACCCGCGTCTCGATCGCCGCGTCGGCTTGCGCTGACCAGTGCAACACGCGCTCGAACTCGGCCTCGAAAGCCGCGGCGCTCGTGTCGAGATGGCGGATTGAAACGTTCACGCGGTGCCCTTGTTTTCGCGCGCCGCCGTGGCCCGCTCGAACGCATCGATCAGCGCCCGCAAGGGCTCGCGCTTCAACTTCAACGCGGCCTGGTTGACGACCAGCCGGGCCGAGATCTGCATGATCTCTTCGACCTCGACCAGGTTGTTCGCCTTCAGCGTGCTGCCGGTCGAAACGAGGTCGACGATCGCATCGGCCAGGCCCGTCAGCGGCGCGAGTTCCATCGAGCCGTAGAGCTTGATCAGGTCCACGTGCACGCCCTTGTCGGCAAAGTGCTCGCGCGCACACAGCGTGTACTTGGTGGCGACGCGGATGCGCGAACCCTGGCGCACGGCAGCGGCATAGTCGAAGTCGGCCCGCGTGGCCACGCTCAGGCGGCAGCGCGCGATGCCCAAATCGAGCGGCTGGTACAGGCCCTGCCCGCCGGGTTCGAGCAGGATGTCGTGGCCGGCCACGCCCAGGTCGGCACCGCCGTACTGCACATAGGTCGGCACGTCGGTCGCGCGCACCAGCACCACGCGCACGTCTGGCCGCGAGGTGCCGATGATCAGCTTGCGCGATTGCTCAGGGTCTTCGAGCACCTCGATCCCGGCCGCGCGCAGCAGCGGCAGCGAGTCGTCAAAGATGCGGCCCTTGGACAGGGCCAACGTAATCATCCTTTGACCCGCTCGATATCGGCGCCGATGGCGGACAGCTTGGCTTCCATCCGGTCGTAACCGCGGTCGAGGTGGTAGATGCGGTCCACCACCGTCTGCCCCTCGGCCACCAGCCCGGCGATCACGAGGCTGGCCGACGCGCGCAGGTCGGTCGCCATCACGCTCGCGCCCGACAGGCCGGCCACGCCGTGCACCACCGCAAGATGCCCGTCGATATCGATCCGCGCGCCCAGCCGCACCAGCTCGTTCACGTGCATGAAGCGGTTCTCGAAGATCGTTTCGGCCACCCGCGCCGTGCCCTCGGCAATGCAGTTGAGCACCATGAACTGGGCCTGCATGTCGGTCGGGAAGGCCGGGTACTCGCTGGTGCGAAAGCTCACCGCCTTCAGTTGCCCGTCGCCGCGCTTCACGCGAACCCAGCCGCGGCCTTCGGCGCTGCCCGACTCGATCGACACGCCGGCCTCGCGCAGCTTGTCGATCAGGGCGTCCAGATGGTCCGCCCGCGCGTCCTTCAGCAGCACCTCGCCGCCCGCCGCCGCCACGGCGCAGAGGAAGGTGCCGGCCTCGATCCGGTCGGGCACGATGCGGTGCTGCGTGCCGTGCAGCCGCTCGACGCCCTGGATGCGGATGCGGCTGGTGCCGTGGCCTTCGATCTTCGCGCCCATGCCGATCAGCATCTCGGCCAGGTCGGGAATCTCGGGCTCCTGCGCCGCGTTCTCCAGCACCGTTTCGCCGTCGGCGAGCGTGGCCGCCATCAGCAGGTTTTCGGTGCCGGTCACGGTGACCATGTCGGTCGTGATGCGCACGCCCTTCAGCCGCTCGGCCTTGGCGATGATGTAGCCGTGCTCGACCGTGATTTGCGCGCCCATCGCCTGCAAGCCGCGGATGTGCTGGTCCACCGGGCGCGAGCCGATCGCGCAGCCTCCCGGTAACGACACCGTGGCTTCGCCGAAACGCGCCAGCAGCGGGCCGAGCGCGAGGATCGACGCCCGCATCGTCTTCACCAGCTCGTACGGCGCTTCGGGCGAGGTGAGCCGGCCGGCGTCGAGCAGCACCTCGTCGCCGTTCGCGCCCGCGCGCTCGGCCGTGACGCCCATGTTGCGCAGCAGCTTCAACATCGTGCTCACGTCCTGCAACTGCGGCACGTTCGACAACTGCACCGGCTCGGCTGTGAGCAATGCGGCGCACAGCTCGGGCAGCGCGGCGTTCTTGGCCCCCGAGATCGTGACCTCGCCGTTCAGGCGGCGGCCGCCGCGAATGAGAAGTTTGTCCATGGTGGATGGGCTCGCCCGGCGCTGCTGCGGCGGGCGGGCCTGCGCAGGCCCACCCGCCGCAGGCAGGCTGCGGCATGGCTTTCAGTGGGGGTGGGGCGTCCCGATGGCGGCGCTCTGGGCACCGGCCCACTCGGCAGGGGTCAGCGTCTTCATCGACAGCGCGTGGATCTGCTCGCGCATCCTGTCGCCCAGCGCCCGGTAGACCTGCTGGTGGCGCGCCACCCGCAGCTTGCCTTCAAACGCGCTCGACACGATCGTCGCAAAGAAATGCCGGCCGTCGCCCTCGACCTGGAGATGCTCGCAGGCAAGGCCCAGCGAGATGAAGTGCTCGACGTCAGCGGGGGTGGGCTCGGACATGGTCAAGTGATTTTACGCGAGCGCAGGCCGGCCGGTCCTCGCCGGGCCGCCCCAAGAGGAACGGCATCCCCTCGGGGGACGACACCGCAGGTGTCTTGGGGCCGTCACGGCCGGTCCTCGCCGGGCCGCCCCAAGAGGACCGGCATCCCCTTGGGGGGCGACACCGCAGGTGTCTTGGGGCCGTCATTCAATGCCTGATCTTGTAGCCGATGCGCAGCAGATGCAGGCACAGCCCGCAGACCCCCGCCAAGCTCACCGCCACCACCGCCAGGCCGACCCAGGGCGAGACATCGCTGACGCCGAAGAAGCCGCGCCGAAAGCCGTCGATGATGTAGAAGAACGGGTTCAGGTGGCTCACGCCCTGCCAGAACGGCGGTAGCGAGCCGACCGAATAGAACACGCCGGAGAGGAACGTCATCGGCATGATGACGAAGTTCTGGAACGCCGCGATCTGGTCGAACTTCTCCGCCCACAGCCCGGCCACGAGCCCGAGCGCGCCCATGATCGCCGCACCGGCCACTGCGAAGACAAGAATCCAGCCCGGCTCGGCGGCCTGCAAGGGCGCGAACCACAGCGTGACCAGCAACACGCCCGCGCCCACCGCCAGCCCGCGCACCAGAGACGCGCCCACATAGGCCAGGAACCAGGCCCAGTGGCTCAGCGGCGTCACCAGCAGCAGCACCAGGCTGCCGCTGATCTTGCTCTGGATCAGCGACGACGAGCTGTTGGAAAAGGCGTTCTGCAACACGCTCATCATCACCAGCCCCGGGATCAGGAAGCTGGTGTAGCCCACGCTGCCGAACACCTTCACATGGCCTTCGAGCACGTGGCCGAAGATCAGCAGGTAGAGCACGGCGGTGAGCACCGGCGCGGCGACGGTCTGGAAGCTGACCTTCCAGAAGCGCAGCACTTCTTTATAGAGAAGCGTGCCGGTGCCGGCAAGAACTTCACGGTTCATGCGGCAAGCCTCGGCGCAGCCGGTACACCCTGCATGATTTCGAGGAACACATCCTCCAGATCGGCGCGCCCGATCTCCAGGTCTTCGACCTTGACGCCCGCGGCGTGCAACGAAGCGAGCATCGCCTCAACCTCGACCGCATCGTGCGCGGTGACCTGCACGATGCGCCCCGTCAGCCGCGCCTGGGCCGCGACGCTGGCCGGCAGCGGCTGGTCGGTCTTGAAACGCAGCATCGTGCTCGCGGTGCCTGCGAGCAAGGCCGAGGTCCGGTCGAGTGCGACCACGCGGCCCTGCTTCAACATGGCGATGCGGCCGCACAGCGCCTCGGCCTCTTCGAGGTAGTGCGTCGTCAGCAGCACCGTGTGGCCTTGCTTGTTGAGCTTGGTGATGAAGCTCCACAAGGTCTGCCGCAATTCGACATCAACCCCCGCCGTCGGCTCGTCGAGCACGATCACCGGCGGGCGGTGCACCAAGGCCTGCGCCACCAGCACGCGCCGCTTCATGCCGCCCGAGAGCTGGCGCATGTTGGCCTGCGCCTTGTCGGCGAGGCCCAGGCTTTCCAGCAACTCGTCGATCCAGGCGCCGTTGTGCTTGACGCCGAAGTAGCCGCTCTGGATGACGAGCGATTCGCGGACCGAGAAGAACGGGTCGAACACCAACTCCTGCGGCACGATGCCGAGCTGTTTGCGCGCGGCCGCGTAGTCGGCCACCACGTCGTGCCCGAGCACCGTGACGCGCCCGCCGCTGGCGCGGGTCAGGCCGGCGAGGATGCTGATCAGCGTCGTCTTGCCGGCGCCGTTGGGGCCGAGCAGGCCGAAGAACTCGCCCTGCTCGATGTCGAAGCTCACGCCATCGAGGGCCCGCAGTTCGCCTCTAGCGCCGCCCAGGGGACCGGGATAGACCTTGGTGACGGACTGGAACGAGACGGCGGGCATGGGAGCGCGATTGTAGGCAGCGCGGCGATAGTGCTAGATTGGCTGGATGGACCACCCCCAAGCTCCCTGCGTTCAGCGCCTTGCAGGCCGCGCCGGTCCCGTGGACCGGCCCCTCGCCAGGCGCATCCCGTCCACCGGACGGTATGCGTCCGGGCTTGGCCCCCCGAGGGGGCGCTCAGTGCCCTTGGGGC
>JANOVJ010000223.1:0-22352 GCA_031417295.1 bacterium
ACGTGCCATCGCGCGCGATCTGCTCGGCCCGCGAAAGGCCATGATCCGCCCCAGACGCAGCGCCCGAGTCGGCCAGGACGATCGCAACAGCGGGGCCGCGCAAGACCGTCGTCGATGCGAGCCCGCGTCAGCCTGGCGGCCCTATCGGTTGCTGCCCCGGATGTTGCCGGTGATGCCGCCGGCCACGCCACCGATGGCGGCGCCCGTCCAGGCGTTGCCGCCCGAGATGGCCGCAATGCCGGCGCCCGCGCCCGCGCCGATGGCCGCGCCGCTCATGGTGCCCTGCTGCTGCGGGGTCATGTTGGTGCAACCGGCTGCGGCGGTGAGCGCCACGAGAGCGAGAACAGATCCGATTCGTTTGAGCGTCATGTCATGCGTCCTTACTTGGCCAGGGGCGAACCCGGGACCACGATTTCAAACCAGATCGTCTCGATCACCGGGCGCTGCATCTGGGTCGGGTTGGCGACGTACCAGCTGTCGAGCTTTTGCTGCACCGAGTCGAGCGTCTGGCCCTGCAGGCCCTTGGCGGCCCGCGGGATCAGGCTCTGCGTGGGGGCGGGCGGGTTGGCAGCCTGGTACGACCGCTCGACCTGGAGCAGGTTGGCAATGCCCACGAGGTAGGCCTTTTTCACCTGCTCGCTCGACTTGCTCCACTGGTCGCCGGTGACGACCGGAATCTCCTGGGCCCGGGCAGCGCCCGACGTCAACGCCAGTGCGATGCCGGCAGCAAACAAGGCCCCACGCAAATTGGATGTGATTTTCATTGCTTCTCAAAAAGGCTGAACAGCGGCCCACGGCGTTGGGCAGGATCAACATGAAGCCGCGCCGAAGAGGGCCTCTCACGCCGATCGCGGAATGTAGCCGCTAGCGTTGGCAATCCCGCCACGCAGCGCCTGCCAGAAATTGATCGGGTGATAACTGTTTGATCGATGATGGGCCGGGATTCACCGTAAACAGCCTGCCGTCACCACCGTGCCGCGGGCTCGACGCAAGCGTTCGGTCGCCACGCCAACGATGTGGGGCTCTCCCCGCTCGGCGTGCCTTTTGCGCGCGCTGAACGCGGTTGGGCGATAGCGCAGAACCGGCAAACGCTGTCGCAGAGCAGGCCGTCTCGACAAGCGCGGGTCCTCAAGCGACACTCTCGCCCCGCCGACCTGTTTGCGTTTGACGCGAACGAGTCGGTTTCCCCCGCGCCGAAGGCGCCTTCCAGGAGTCTGCAGTTCATGCTCTACGTCGATATTCCCTCCCGTTCCGACATCGAACGCCTGAGCGCCGTGCGCTCGCCGGCCTGCCTGTCGATCTGCCTGCCCGCCACGCCGATCACCCAAGACGCCCAGGCCGACCGCATTGCACTGAAGAACCTGCTGCGCACCGGGCTCGAACAACTGGCGGCCGTGCAGGCCGACAAGCACGCCATCGCCGCCATCGAAGAGTCGCTAGGCGACTTGATCGACGATGACGAGTTCTGGCGCTTCCAGGCCAACAGCCTGGTGATCTACGCAACGGCCGACGAGACGCTCACGTTCCGGCTGCCGAATGCGCTCGAGCCGGTCGTCATTGCCGGCGACAGGTTCTTCATCAAGCCGCTGCTGCGCGCGGTCACGGTGCCGCAGGCGGCGTTCGTGCTCGCGCTGTCGCAAGGCGCGGTTCGGCTGGTGCAGGTGGCGGGTGACTTGCCGGCGGCCGAGGTCAAGGTGGCCGACCTGCCGCGTGACGTGGCGAGCTCGGCTGGCAAGGCGTCGATCCTCGGCCGCTCGCAATCCGGGCGCATCCAGGGCGCCGAGGGGCAGAAGGTCCGGCTGCGCCAGTACGCGCGGCAGATCGACCTCGCCTTGCGCGACCTGCTGGCCGGCCGCGAAACACCGCTGGTGCTGGCCGCCGCGCAGCCGCTGGACGCCATCTTCCGCTCGGTGTGCACCTATCCCCACCTCGTGCGCGAAGTGATAGCGGGCAACCCGGACGAGATCAGCGATGCCGATCTCGCGCAGGCCTCGCGGGCGATCCTCGACCGGCTGTATCAGCAAGAACTTGTCGGCGTGCGGCAGCTCTTCGAGACCCGCCTCGCCGAGGGGCGCGCGACGACCGACGTGGCCCAGGCCGCCCGTGCGGCTACCTTCGGCGCGGTGGCCGTGCTGCTGGTGGACATCGACGAGGTGGTGCCGGGCCGGGTCGACGAGACCGATGGCAGCGTGGTGTTCCATGACATGCCCACGGCAGCGAGCCACGGCATCGTCGATCAGATCGCCGGCCGCGCACTGCTGGCCGGCGCCAAGGTGCTGGGCGTGCGCCGGGCCGACATTCCGGGCCACGGCAGCCTCGCCGCCATCTTGCGCTACGCGCTCTGAACCAGTGAGCCCTTGACCGGCACCGCCGCCGCTGCGGAAGTGCCGGGCGAGGGCGAGCGCAGTTGAAGTCAAAATGGCGCGGCAGCCACTCGGCCGAACCTCTGCCATGACCAGCTCCGATCTCCGCGACTACGCCACCGTCACCGCCGCCATCACGGCGCTGCTGGTGTTTGCGTTCAACTCGCACATCCACCGGCGCAATCACCGCATCGAGAACCTGGCGCGCTTCTTCGAGGTGCATCGCCGGCTGCTGGCGGCGGAGGGTTTCCTGATGAAGCACTTCGCCGCCATCGAGGCCGGCAGGTTCGTGCGCGACCCGAGCGACGAAGACAACGAGCGCAGGTTTCACGTGCTGCTATTGCAGGTCGAGCAGCTGGCCATCCTGGCCCACCACCGGGCGGTGCCCGAATCGACCCAGGTTTACATGTTCGGCCTGTATGCGAGCCACCTGCATCGGCTGCTCACCGAGCGCGACCACGAGAACATGTTCTGGGAACTGGCGATCACCTACCTGAAGCGGCTGTCGGACCTCACGGCCGCGTACCAGCGAATGACGCCGGGCGAGCGCCTCAGGGTCCAGCGCTGACAAAAAATTGGGCGGCCACGGTCGCCATGACGGTTCCATCCGTGCCCGGCTGCCGCGCGTGCCTGACGCGCTGGTCGCGGGCCGAACCCGGATCGGCCGCTCCCCCCGCATCAATGCCAAATAGCTATCGGGCGATAATTTCTTCTCATCGCGGACCGAGGCCGTTCGCCCTCTCCAGCGCGCCGAACTTTGAACTCTCCAGCACCTCGCATGTCCAGCAACGACCTGATCCAGCGCCTGCCCAGGCACCTGAAGATGAGCGAGCTGCGGATCTTCGTGGCAGTGCTCGAGCACCGCAGCTTTCGCAAGGCCGCGGTGGTGGTGCACCTCTCGCAGCCCGCGGTCACCAAGGCCATCGCCGGGCTGGAGGAGACGCTGGGGATCAAGTTGTTCGATCGCCATGCGAACGGGGTCGAACCGACCGCCCACGGGATGAGCTTTGCGCCGCGGGCCGCGGCCATCTTCGATGAGTTGCGCCGCGCGGCGCAAGACCTGGCGATGGTCTCGAGCGGGGCCACCGGCACCTTGCGCATCGGCACCGTGCCGATGCCCGCGATACCGTTCCTGCCGATCGCCATCCAGCGCTTGGTGGAGGTGCACCCGAACGCCTTCGTGTCCGTCGTCGAGGCGCGCGAGTCGGAGCTGCTGGACCGGTTGCGCACGCGCGATGTCGGTCTCGCGATCATGCGGCTTTCGCTGGTCGATCCGGCCGACGACATGCTGGCGGAGACGCTGTTCGAGGAGACGCTCTGCGTCGTTGCCTGCCACGACCACCGGCTGGCCGCTCGCAAGCACCTGACCTGGCCCGAGTTGCTTGAAGCGCGCTGGGTGATGCCGCCACAGGATTGCTATTTCTTCGAGCACCTGCTGCGCACACTTGACAAGCAGGGCCTGGCATTGCCGCGCCACACCGTCGAGTCGTTCTCGGTCCACACCCAGGTCGGCATGGTGTTGCACGGCGGCATGCTGTCGTTCGGGATGCGCTCGCAGTTCGAGTTCGCGCCGGGCAAGAACCTGCTGGTGCGCTTGCCGTTCGAGCTGGGCTCGGCGCCAAGCGCCGTCAGTGCGGTGTCGATGCGCCTGCACACGCCCCCGCCACTCGCGCAGCAACTCGTGGCGCACATTCGCGGCCTTTGTACTGGTGTCGATGCGGTCCATGCGAGCGCTGCAGCGCTGGTCGAACTTTAGCGATGGCGGCGCAACGGAGCCCAGGGCCAGGGCCGGCGTGTTTGATAATCCAGCCTGGCTTCGCGCGGGCTGGCGCCACACGAATCCGGCAACCCCGACAACCCCGACAACCCCGAAAGGACCCTCCATGCTGAACCGAACTTACGCGCGCCTTGTGGCCGCCACGCTCGTGCTGGTGCTCGCCGCCTGCGCCACACCCGAGCCCGTGCCGGTGGAGATTCGTCAGGGGACGATCGAGCAGATCACTGCAACCCAGATTGCGTCGAACCAGCACGCGGGCGTTGGCGCTGTGGTCGGTGGCCTGGCCGGGCTGGGCATTGGCAGCCTGATCGGTGGCGGCACCGGCCGCGATGTGGCGATGGTGGCCGGCACCATTGGCGGCGCGTTGATCGGCAACCAGGTGCAGAAGCGCAACGACACGCCCGTGGCCGCACAGCAGATCATCGTGCGCACCAAGACCGGCGTGCTGGTCGCGGTGACGCAACCTGATGGGCCGGCCCTGGTTGTCGGGCAGAAGGTCTTCATCCAGGGCTACGGCGAAGGCGCGCGCGTCACGCCGCAGTAGCCGCCCCGCGGCGCGCGCTGCGGCGGGATCAGGCGGCGAGCGTGTGCACCTCGCCGCGCAGGGAATGCGCGCGTGCTTCGGTGATGGTCAGCTCGACCATCTGCCCGATCAGCCGCTGCGGCGCCGCGAAGTTGACGGCCCGGTTGCACTCGGTGCGCCCCATCAGCTCGCTCGCGTCCTTGCGCGAGTGGCCTTCCACGAGCACGCGCTGGCGCGTGCCGACCAGCGCCTCGCTGATCCGCGCGGCGTTGGCTTCGATCGCCGCCTGAAGCTGCTGCAGCCGCGCCAGCTTCACCGCTTGCGGCGTGGCGTCGGCGAGTGACGCCGCCGGGGTGCCCGGCCGCTTGCTGAAGATGAAGCTGAAGCCGGCGTCGAAGCCGACGTCGGCCACGAGCTTCATCGTCTTGGCGAAGTCGTCGTCGGTCTCGCCGGGGAAGCCGACGATGATGTCGGTGCCGATGCGGATCTCGGGCCGCACCTCGCGCAGCCGGCGCACGATGCTTTTGTATTCGAGCACGGTGTAGCCGCGCTTCATCGCCGCGAGAATGCGGTCGCTCCCGTGCTGCACCGGCAGGTGCAGGTGGTTCACCAGTTGCGGCACGCGGGCATAGACGTCGATCAGCCGCTGCGTGAACTCGTTCGGGTGGCTGGTGGTGTAGCGGATGCGTTCGATGCCGGGCAGCGAGGCGACGAGCTCGATCAGCAGCGCGAAGTCGGCACTCTCGGCCGGGGCGTCGCTATCGCTGCCAGCCATCGCGCCACGGTAGGCGTTGACGTTCTGGCCGAGCAGCGTCACTTCCTTCACGCCCTGGCCGGCCAGGCCCGCCACTTCGGCCAGCACGTCGTCGAGCGGGCGCGACACTTCCTCGCCGCGGGTGTAGGGCACGACGCAATAGCTGCAGTACTTGGAGCAGCCTTCCATGATCGAGACGAAGGCGGTCGCGCCCTCGACGCGCGCTGGCGGCAAGTGGTCGAACTTCTCGATCTCGGGGAAGCTGATGTCGACTTGCGGGCGCTGTTGCTGTTCGCGCCGCGCCAGCAGCTCGGGCAGGCGGTGCAGGGTCTGCGGGCCGAACACCACATCCACATACGGCGCGCGCGCGATGATCGCCGCACCTTCCTGGCTGGCGACGCAGCCGCCCACGCCGATCAGCACGCCGCGGGCCTTCAGGTGCTTGACGCGGCCGAGATCGCTGAACACTTTTTCCTGCGCCTTCTCGCGCACCGAGCAGGTGTTGAACAGGATCAGGTCGGCCTGCTCCACATCGGTGGTTGGCGTGTAGCCTTGCGCGGCGTGGAGCACGTCGGCCATCTTGGCCGAGTCGTATTCGTTCATCTGGCAACCGAAGGTCTTGATGAAGACCTTCTTGCTTGTTTTGGTGGTGTCAGTCGTCGTCGTCATGGCCGGGCCCTCAGTTGCGCGTCCAGATCTGCTGGCCGCTGTCGAACGACCAGCTCGCGGCTTGCTGCGGCGTGGTCGGCCAGGGCTGGCGGGCGGCTTCTTCGGGGGTGAGTATCCACACGTCCTTGACATGGCCGTTCATGTCGATCGTGTAGTTCACCAGCAGCCGCTGCCCGACGATTGCGCCCGACATCGCAAGCATGTTGTTCTGGCCGCGGATTCGCGCGCCGGGCGCCAGCCGCGCGGGCGTGCCATTGACGCTGACCTCGGAGGCGTTTTCCACGACCACGGCACCGCGCAAGGCGTCGGCCGGGAAGTTGCGCTGAACCTGTGCCGTTGCCGGCGCGGCGGCCGTGAGCAAGGCCGCGGCGACCGCGGCAAACCGAGCGAGCGTTGAGCGGACCATGTGGTAGCTCCCAGGGCTGTTGGCCGGCGCCTCCGGCAGCGCGCCGAGCGAGGAAAAGAAAACCGGCTCCGCGTCGAATGACAGGGAGCCGGCGGGACTTCTTGGTGGCGCTTCAGGGACTCGAACCCCGGACCTGCGGATTATGATTCCGACGCTCTAACCAGCTGAGCTAAAGCGCCCCTCACTTGCAATTATAGCGGCCCGTGCCCGGGCCAAGCGCCTGTCTGGAATCGGGCTGGCTACCGAAAGCACCATGTTCAGTTTCTTCAAGAAAAAGCAGCCGGCGGTCGAATCGGCGCCCGAAGTCGTCGCGCCGCCGCAGCCCTTGCCAGTGATCGTCGAAGCCACCGAGACCCCGCCTGTCGCCGAGGTCGAAACGCCGCGCCAAGGCTGGCTCGACAAGCTCCGCGGCGGCCTGCGCAAGACGGGCTCGGGCATTGCGCTGGTCTTTGTCGGGGCGCGGATCGACGACGCGCTCTACGAGGAGCTGGAGGCCGCGCTGCTGATGGCCGATGCCGGTGTGAAGGCCACCGAATTTCTGCTCGCCGACCTGAAGCGGCGGGTCAAGGACGCGCGCGCGACCGAGCCTCTGGTGGTCAAGGCGCTGCTGATCGAAGCGCTGGCCGAATTGCTGACGCCGCTGCAAGGCGCGCTCCAGGTCGGCCGCCACGCGCCCACGGTGATCATGGTGGTTGGCGTCAACGGTGCCGGCAAGACGACGAGTATCGGCAAGCTCACGCGCCACCTTGCCGAAGCCAACCAGAAGGTGCTGCTCGCCGCGGCCGATACGTTTCGGGCGGCGGCGCGCGAGCAGCTCGCCGTGTGGGCCCGGCGCAACCAGGTCGAGATCGTCAGCCAGCAGGACGGCGACCCGGCTGCGGTGAGCTTTGACGCCGTGACGGCCGGCCGGGCGCGCGGCTGCGATGTGGTTATCGCCGACACCGCCGGGCGCCTGACGACACAGGCGCATTTGATGGAAGAGTTGAAGAAGATCCGCCGCACCATCGCCAAGGCGCAGCCGTCGGCCCCGCACGAGGTGCTGCTCGTCGTCGACGGCAACACCGGCCAGAATGCGTTGGCGCAGGTGCAGGCCTTCGACGCCGCGCTCGGTCTGACCGGCCTCGTCGTGACCAAGCTCGACGGCACGGCCAAGGGCGGTATGTTGGCGGCCATTGCGCTGTGGTCGCGCGAGCGGCCGCAGCCGGTGCCGGTCTACTTCATCGGCGTGGGCGAGAAGCTCGAAGACCTGCAGACCTTCAACGCGCGCGAGTTCGCGCATGCACTCTTGAGTTGACCGCGGCGCTACGGACCGCGTGGCCGCTCAGGCCGGCGGCTTGGGCGGCCGCAGTGGAATCGGGCCGGAGTTGAAGTCGTCGAACCAGGTCGAGGGCGGCGGCTCGATGGCGTCATTGGCGTCCTCGTCGTCGTCGTCGGTCGGCGCTGTGGTGGCCGCGAAGACCGGCGCTGATTCCACCGCTGCCGCCCCCGCCGCGCCAGCCGCGCCCGCGGTAGACACGGCCGCCGACGCGGCGGGCGAGGGTACCGGGACGAGGCCCACGGCAGGCCGCGGCAGCAACAGCTCGCGCGCCCGGTCGGGCGTGGGAATGGCGTTGTCCGTCCACACGTGCAGCGGAATGCGAGCGGCCTTCAACACCCGCGCCATGCGTTGCTGGCGTTTGCGCGCGCGTTCGCCGGGTGGCCGTGCCGCGGCCTCGACGCTGACGACGGCGATCACCTCCGAGGCCATATCGCAGATCACCAGATCGGCGCATTGGTTGCCCAGGCGGCGCAGCCATTCGGAATAGGAGTGGCGCGTGGGCACCTTGAGGAACCGCGCCAACGGCACCTGGGCGAGGATCATGTGCCCTGGCAGGGCGTGCACGAGCGCCTTGTAGGCCAGGCGCTCGCCCGAGGTCAGCACGCGGGTGGCCGCGGGCGGCCAATCGGCCACGGTATCGAGCCGGTCGGGCTCGGCACCGGCCCGGGCTTGGCGGCGGCGCAGGCGCACCCACCAGACGATGCCGACCAGCAGCGCGATCGCGACGATCGTTACGGTCCACGAGACTGGATCCATCAGCGCTCTCCCGGCGGGCCAACCGCATCAGCATAACGTGGCCCCGGCCGCCGGTCATCCCCCACGGCAGAAGCGCCCGCCGCGTGTCGGTGGCGGCTCAGCGCATTCCCGGCGGCATGCCCTTCATGCCGCCCATGCCGCCCATGCGCTTCAGCATCTTCATCATCCCGCCGCCCTTCATCTTCTTCATCATGTCGCGCATCTGCTCGTACTGCTTGAGCAGGCGGTTGACTTCCTGCACGTGCACGCCGGCCCCCGCGGCGATGCGGCGCTTGCGGGTCGCCTTGAGCAGGTCGGGCTTGCGGCGTTCGAGCGGCGTCATCGAGCAGATGATGCCTTCCATGCGCTTCACGTCGCGCTCGGCGCGGTCCATGTCGGCCTGCCCGGCCTTGGCCGCCATCTGCTGCGGCAGTTTGTCGATCAGGCTGGAGAGGCCGCCCATCTTCTTCATCTGCGTCAGCTGCATCAGGAAGTCGTTCAAGTCGAACGCATCGCCCGACTTGATCTTGTCGGCCAGCTTCTGCGCCGAGGCGACATCGACGCCTTTCTGCACTTCCTCGACCAGCGCCAGGATGTCGCCCATGCCGAGCACGCGCCCGGCGTGGCGTTCGGCGTCGAAGACTTCGAGCCCGTCGATCTTCTCGCTGGTGCCGGCAAACTTGATCGGCGCGCCGGTCATCTGCCGCACCGAGAGCGCCGCGCCGCCGCGCGAGTCGCCGTCGGTCTTGGTCAGCACGATGCCGGTCAGCGGCAGCGCTTCCTTGAAGGCGCGTGCGGTGTTGATCGCGTCCTGGCCCTGCATCGCGTCGACGACGAACAGCGTCTCGACCGGGTTCAGTGCCGCATGCAGGTCGGCGATTTCCTGCATCAGCGCCTCGTCGATCGCGAGGCGCCCGGCGGTGTCGACCAGCAGCACGTCGAAGTAGTGCTTGCGCGCGTAGTCGAGCGCGGCCAGGCCGATCGCGACCGGCTTGTCGTCGGCGCTCGACGCGAACCACTCGGCGCCAGCCTGCTGGGTGACGATCTTCAGTTGCTCGATGGCGGCGGGCCGGTACACGTCGGCCGAAACCGTGAGCACCTTCTTCTTGCGCTTGTCGATCAGGTGCTTGGCCAGCTTGGCGGTGGTCGTGGTCTTGCCGGCGCCCTGCAGGCCGGCCATCAGGATCACCGCCGGGGGCTGCACGCTCAGGTTGAGGTCGGCCGGCGCCTTCAAGGCCCCGCTCGCGTCCGCTTCGCCCATCGTCAACGCGAGTTCGCGGTTGACGATGCCCACCAGCGCCTGGCCCGGCGAGAGCGAACCGACCACCTCGGCACCGAGCGCCTTGTCTTTCACCCGCGCGATGAAGTCGCGCACCACCGGCAGTGCGACGTCGGCTTCGAGCAGCGCCATGCGCACCTCGCGCAGCATGTCCTGCACGTTGTCTTCGGTGATGCGGGCCTGGCCGCGCATCGTCTTGACGAGGCGACTCAGGCGGTCGGTGAGGGTGGAGGCCATCGGGGGGAAGGCATGGCCTCGAACGAGGGCATGCGTCAGTACACTGTGCGGATGATTCTATCGTTCGGTTCCGCGTCGCCCGTGCTGGCGGCGCCCAGTGCGGTGGCGCTGCTGGCCTATGCGGCTGCGGCCTTGCTGAAGCCCGGTGCGGGGGCCTGGCTGCGGCTGGCGTTCATCATCGGCTGGGTCGCGCAGGGCCTGGCCATCGTGGCCGACGTCGCCGGCGTCGGCAGCGACCTGCCGGGTGCCCGATTCGGTTTTGCACCCGCGCTGTCAGCCACGCTCTGGCTCGTGCTCGCGGTGCATGCGGTGGAGAGCCGCTTCGTGCCGCTGCCCGGCGTGCGGTGCACCCTGGCGCTGCTCGGCGTGGCGGTGGTGGCGCTTGCGTGGTGGTACCCGGGCGAGTCGCGCCCGCAGGCCGGCTCGCCCTGGGCGCCGCTGCACTGGGTGCTGGGCATCGTGTCTTACGGCCTGTTCGGAGCCGCGGTGCTGCACGCCGCGTTGCTGAGCAACGCCGAGCGCAAGATGCGCTTGAGGCGGCCCGGCGTGCCGGCGCCGCTGGGCCTGCCGCTGTTGCGGCTGGAGAAGCTGACCTTCCGTTTCGTCGGTGCCGGCTTCTGCGTCCTCTCGGTCACGCTGCTCCTTGGCTGGTGGTTTGCCGACCCCTGGCGCTGGGATCACAAGACCGTCTTCTCGATCCTCGGCTGGGCCGTCTTCGCGGGCCTGCTGGCCGGTCGCCACGCCTTCGGCTGGCGCGGCCGGCGTGCCACCGGGGGCTTGTACGCCGGGGCCGTGTTGTTGATGCTCGCGTACGTGGGCTCGCGCTTCGTGATCGAGGTCCTGCTTCAGCGGTCGCCCGCCCTCTGAGCCGCGCTGACCGTGAAATTCATTCTGGTGCTGGCGGTGGTGGTCCTGGTGCTGTGGCTGGCCCGGCGCGGGCTGAAGCGCGCTCTGGGCCCTGACGCTGCAGCAGCGCCGTTGCCCACGCCCGAAGAGATGGTGGCGTGCGTCCACTGCGGCCTGAACTTTCCCCGCGGCGACGCATTGCCGGGCCGCGGCGGGGTGTTCTGCACTGAAGCGCACCGTGCGGCGTTCGAGCAGGCCCAGCCTTGAAGTGAACCACCCCCTACGCGCTTCGCGCGCCCCCTGCAAGGGGGCACCGCCTGCGGCCCGGCGGAGCCGGATCCGGGGCGGTCGCTTGATGGGCCGGTTCATGCGTCGCGGGTGGCGCGACGTGCAGTGGAGCCACTGAAATGAACCGCGCCCCGATGGCGGTGCTGGCGCAATGACTACGGGCCCGCCGCCGCCGAGCCCCCCGCGGGCCCGCGACGAACGGCGCCAGACCGACCGGCGCTCGCGTGAACGCCGCTCCGCGCCGCGGCCGGTGGCCGACGAGTCGTGGTTCGGTGCCGTCGGCATGGGGCCGGACGCGCAGGGCCGCGACGAGAGCCCGGCCGACGATGCCGACCTGCGTTTCGGCGACGGCTGGGCGGCTGCCGGGGCGGCGCCGGCCGACTCGCGCTTCCTGACGCGCCAGGCGCAGCGCATCGTTGGCACCGGCCAGACCGCGTTCGAGCGAATCTACCGGACCTTCCTCTCGGCCCGCGCCGCCCTCGGCCTGGCGCTGATGCTGACCCTCGGTGTCTCGGGCCTGTTCGGCGTCTGGCCCGGGCTGCCGGTGCTGCTGCTGTGCCTGGCCTACGCCGCGTTGTCGATCAGCATGTGGCTGCTGCCGCGCTTTCAGCCCGTTGCCGCGCCACAGGCGATGGCGCGCCTGCGCAGCCCGCAATGGCTGGCCACCATTGGCGCCGACGTGGTGTGCTTTACCGCGCTGCATGTGCTGGCGCCGGTGGCCGGCCTGAACTACGTCGCGCTGCTGGTGTTGCCGGTGCTGATGGCCGGTGTGCTCACGCCGCGGCTGATGGCGCTGGCCACCGCGGCAGCCGTCACGCTGGTGCTGCTCGGCGTGGCCTGGCTCAACGTGCTGGCTGGCGGTGAAGCGACGGTGCTGATGACGCAGGCCGGCCTGGCGGGTAGCGGGCTGTTCGTCGTCACCGTGCTGGCGAGCGAGCTTGCCGGGCGGCTGGCGCGCGAAGAGCTGACGGCCCGCGGCAGCCTGGAACTGGCGCGTCAGCAGGCCCAGCTCAACCGGCTGGTGATCGAGGAGATGCAGGACGGCGTGCTGGTGGTCGACCGGCGCGGCCGGGTGCGCACCGCCAACCCGGCGGCGCGGGCGCTGCTCGACGCCGACGCCGACGGCGCGGGCACCGCGGCGCCGTTCGCGCTGCGCGGCGTGCCGGCCTGGGTGGCGCTGATCGAGGCCGTCGAGCGCGCGTTCTTCGAGGCGGTGTGGCCCGAGGCCGGGCGCGACGTGGTGCTCGACTTCGAGCCCGGCCTGTCGCGCACGCTGCGGGTGCGGGTGCGCTTCACGCGCCGCCGCGAGGTGCCGGGGAGCGAGGAGTTCTGCGTCCTGTTCCTTGAAGACGTGCGCAGCGTGCAGGCCCGCACGCGGCAGGAAAAGCTGGCCGCGATGGGCCGCGTCTCGGCCGGCATTGCGCACGAGATCCGCAACCCACTGGCGGCGATCGCGCAGGCCAACGCGCTGCTGTCCGAAGACGCGGCGAGCGCCGAACACCGGCAGTTGACGCAAATGGTGGCCGACAACGTCGAGCGGCTCAAACGGATCGTCGACGATGTGATGGAGGTCGCGCCGGGTGCCCCGCACGAGGCCCGCATTATCGATGCCAGTGCGCAGGTCGCGGCGGTGTGCGGCGAGTGGGCACGAACGACCGGCGCCAGCTTCGCGGGGCCGGGCTTGCTGCAGACCGGGTTGCCGACGGAAACACTGAACGTCGTGTTCGATCAGGAGCACCTGCGGCGGGTGCTGGTGAACCTGCTCGACAACGCGCGGCGCCATGCCACGGCCGAGCCCGGGGCGCTGCAACTGCGCCTGCATGGCCGTGACGCCAACACGGCAGTGCTGACGCTGGCCAGCGACGGGCCGCCGATCGCGCCCGATGTGGAGCGCTACCTTTTCGAGCCGTTCTTTTCCACCCGCAGCCGCGGCACCGGCCTGGGCTTGTACATTTGCCGCGAGCTGTGCGAACGGCACGGCGCGCGCATCAACTACCGCCTGCGGCCCGCAACCGACCGCCACCGCAACGAGTTTTCGATCGCGATGCGGCGCCAGTCTTCCGCTGCCGCCCTGACTGCCGAGAGCCGATGACATGACGCCCACGCCCGCTCAATTCAGCCTGCTGGTGGTCGACGACGAGCCCGACCTGCGCACGCTTTACGAGCTGACGCTGCTGCGCGAGGGCTATGACATCGACACCGCCGGCAGCGTCGAGGAGGCGCTGGGGCATCTCGAAGTTCGCAGCTACAACCTGTTGATCACCGACATGCGCCTGCCCGACGGGACCGGCCTGGACTTGCTGCACAGGCTGGAAGACGCCGGGCGGCGCGAGAAGGCGATCGTGATCACCGCGTATGGCTCGGCCGAGAACGCGGTCGAGGCCCTCAAGGCGGGTGCCTATGATTACTTGACCAAGCCGGTCGACCTGAAGCAGTTCCGGGCCGTTGTTGCCTCGGCGTTGGGCCGTGCCGTACCGGCTGCGCCGGAGCGGCCGCCGGCCGGTTTGCCCGCGGCGCCGGGCTCCGCCGAAGGATCCCCTGCAACGCCGCTGCGTTCGGCGCGCCCCGGGGCCGCGACGGTTGCCGCCGTTGCTGCGCCCGGCAGCACCGCGCTGGCTCGCATGGTGGGGGATTCGGCGGCGATGCGACAGGTCCGGGTGCTGATCGACAAAGTGGCGCGCAGCATGGCGCCGGTGCTGGTGAGCGGCGAGTCGGGCACCGGCAAGGAGTTGGTGGCCCGCGCGGTGCACGAGGTGAGCCCGCGGGCTGCCGGCCCGTTCATCGCGGTGAACTGCAGTGCGATTCCAGAGCACTTGCTGGAGGCCGAGTTCTTCGGCTACCGCAAGGGTGCCTTCACCGGCGCCGCGGAAGACCGGGAAGGCTTCTTCCAGGCGGCCAGCGGCGGCACGCTGTTTCTCGACGAGATTGGCGACCTGCCGCTGGCGATGCAGTCCAAGCTGCTGCGCGTGATCCAGGAGCGCGCGGTGCGGCCGGTGGGGGCGGTTGCCGAGTTGCCGGTCAATGTGCGCATCCTGAGCGCGACCCACAAGGACCTCGGTGCCGAAGTGCAGGCGCAGCGTTTTCGGCAGGATCTGTACTACCGCCTGAACGTGATCCAGATCACCATGCCGCCGCTGCGCGAGCGGCTGGAAGACCTGCCCGCGATCACGGCGCGCGTGCTCGAACGGATCGCCCGCGACGCCGGTGTCGCGCCACCGCCGCGCCTGACGCATGAGGCCCTGAGGCACTTGCAGCGCTACGCTTTCGCGGGCAACGTGCGCGAGCTCGAGAACCTGCTTCATCGGGCGGTGGCGCTGTCGAGCGGCGAGGCGATCGATGTGGTCGATCTCGACTTGCCCGATGTCCTGTTCGCCGACGCCGATGGGCGTGAGGCCGAGCCTGCCGCCGACGCCGGCGCCCACCTGCCCGCGCCGCCCGCGAGCGCCGTGGCGGGCGAGGCCCCGCTGCCCGACGACCTGGCTGCGCACCTCGACACCGTGGAGCGCGAGATCCTCGTGCGCGCGCTCGACCACTACCGCTACAACCGCACCGCGGCCGGCGCAAGCATGGGGCTGTCGCTGCGCCAGATGCGCTATCGCATGGCCCGCCTCGGGGTGGTGGTCGGCGGCGATGGCGGGGGCGCCGACGGCGCATGACGGGCCTGCCGGTGCCTGCGTCAAAACTGGCCTGGCGCGCTGGCGGCTGGCTCGAAGGCGCCCGCCACTGCCCGTCGCCAAACCGCGGCGCGCGCCCGCTGGGCGTGCCGATCGAACTGGCCTTGATCCACTCGATCAGCCTGCCGCCGGGCCGCTACGGCGGCGATGCGATCGAGCGCTTTTTCACCAACCAGCTCGATACCGACGCGCATCCGTACTACACGGTCTTGCGTGGCGTGCAGGTCTCGTCGCATTTCTTGTTGCGCCGTGACGGCGGGTTGCTGCAGTTCGTCGGCTGCGACGAGCGAGCCTGGCATGCCGGTGCGTCGCAATGGCGGGGGCGCGCGAACTGCAACGACTTCTCGGTCGGGATCGAACTCGAAGGGCTCGAGGGCTTGCTGTTCGAGCCGGCGCAGTACGCCGTGCTGGTGGCGCTGTTGCAGGCTTTGGCGGCCCGCTATCCGATCGCCGGCGTGGCTGGGCATGACCAGGTCGCCCCCGGACGCAAACGAGACCCGGGGTCAGGGTTCGACTGGGCGCAACTTGCCGCCGAGCTTGGCTGGCCGGCCCGGGCCTTTGCCGACCAACCGCCCGTCCGGGGCTGAGCCGTCGTTCGCACTGCGTTGCGATCGGTTGGGGTGGGGGCGAACGGCGGTGGCGCGCGGCTCAGGGTTGATACGCTATCGGTAGTGCTTGAACTGCCGTCTGACCCCAGATATAGTGTCCTGCCATGCTATTCTTTCATCTCCCCAGCCGCCCGCCGTTGTCTGCGATCGGGGTGCTGACACCCAGCACCGGGGCGGTATGAGGCCGCAGTCTCTGCCCCTGCCTTCGCCCCCGCCCCAGGGCCGGCGCGAGGCGGGCGGAGGGTCGCCCTGCCGTGGGGAACAGCCGGGGCAAGACGCTTCGAACTGAAGCAGCGAGTGGTGCCGAATCTACGGCTCGATAGTCATCTCATCAAGGGAAATACATGCAAGCAGTCCTCTCTGGCGCCACGGCCGGCGTCCTGCCCGACACTGCCGGTTCTGCGCGAATCGCCACCACCGGCGCAGCCGCGCTGTCGGCTTACCACGGCTACCAGATCATTCGCCGCAATGGCGCGGTGGTGGCGTTCGAGCCGAACAAGATCGCCGTCGCGCTGATGAAGGCGTTCCTGGCCGTCCACGGCACCCAGGGTGCGGCGTCGGCGAGCGTGCGCGAAACCGTCGATGGCCTGACCGAACTGGTCGTGCGCGCGTTGCTGCGCTCGCGCCCGGGCGGCGGAACGTTTCACATCGAAGACGTGCAGGATCACGTCGAACTCGGCCTGATGCGCGGCAGCCACCACGAGGTGGCGCGGGCCTATGTGCTGTATCGCGAGCGCCGCTCGCAAGAGCGTTCGCGGCAGGGCAAGCCGGCGGTCGCCGCCGAAGTGATGCTCACGGTGACCGACCGCGGGCAGCGGATTCCGCTCGACCTGGCGCGCCTGTCGCTCCTGATCGAGTCGGCCTGCGAAGGCCTGGGTGCCGACGTGAGGGCGGAGCCGATCCTGGTCGAGACCCAGCGCAACCTGTACGACGGGGTGCCGATCGACGAGGTGCACAAGGCTGCCATCCTCGCTGCGCGCACGCTGATCGAAAAGGACCCGGGCTACACCCGCGCCACCGCACGGCTTCTGCTGCACACGATCCGCAAGGAAATCCTGGGCGAAGAGGTGGCGCACGCCGAAATGCAAACGCGCTACGCCGAGTACTTTCCCGGCTTCATCAAGAAGGGGGTGAGCGCCGGGCGGCTGGAAGAGCGGCTGCTGCAGTTCGACCTGGCGCGCCTGGGCGCGGCGCTGATGGCCGAGCGCGACATGCAGTTCGACTACCTCGGCCTGCAGACGCTGTTCGACCGCTACTTCCTGCACATCGACGAGCAGCGCATCGAGCTGCCACAGGCGTTTTTCATGCGCGTCGCGATGGGCCTGGCGATCGGTGAGATCGACCGCGAGGCGCGCGCGATCGAGTTCTATGAAGTGCTTTCCACCTTCGACTTCATGTCGAGCACGCCGACGCTGTTCAACGCCGGCACGCAGCGCTCGCAGCTGTCGAGTTGCTACCTGACCACGGTGTCGGACGACCTTGAAGGCATCTACGAAGCATTGAAGGAGAACGCGCTGCTGTCGAAGTTTGCCGGCGGCCTGGGCAACGACTGGACCAACGTGCGCGCGCTCGGCTCGCACATCAAGGGCACCAACGGCAAGAGCCAGGGCGTGGTGCCATTTCTGAAGGTGGTCAACGACACGGCCGTGGCGGTGAACCAGGGCGGCAAGCGCAAGGGCGCGGTTTGCGCCTACCTGGAAACCTGGCACCTCGACATCGAGGAGTTTCTGGAGTTGCGCAAGAACACCGGCGACGACCGCCGCCGCACCCACGACATGAACACCGCGAACTGGGTCCCCGACCTGTTCATGCGCCGCGTGATGGAAGGCGCCGAGCACCCGCAGGACGCGAGCAAGGGATGCTGGACGCTGTTCTCACCCGCCACCTGCCCCGACCTGCACGACAAGTTCGGCAAGGCGTTCGAGGCCGCCTACACGCGCTACGAAGAGAAGGCCGCTCGCGGCGAGATCAAGCTGTTCAAGACGATGCGTGCCGCCGACCTGTGGCGCAAGATGCTGACGATGCTGTTCGAAACCGGGCACCCGTGGATCACCTTCAAGGACGCGTGCAACGTGCGTTCGCCGCAGCAGCATGTGGGCGTGGTGCACTCGAGCAACCTGTGCACCGAGATCACGCTCAACACCAGCGAGACCGAGATCGCCGTCTGCAACCTCGGCTCGGTGAACCTGGTGCATCACCTGACGCTCGGTCCTGACGGCAGCAAGGTGCTCGACCACGCCAAGCTGAAGAAGACCGTCGCGACCGCGATGCGCATGCTCGACAACGTGATCGACATCAACTATTACGCGGTCAAGAAGGCGCGTGACTCGAACCTGCGCCACCGGCCGGTCGGCCTGGGCATCATGGGGTTTCAGGATGCGCTCTATGAACTGCGCACGCCGTATGCGTCGGAGGCTGCGGTCGCGTTTGCCGACCAGTCGATGGAGGCGGTCTGCTACCACGCGTACTGGGCTTCGACCGAACTCGCCGCCGAGCGTGGGCGCTACTCCAGCTACCGCGGTTCGCTGTGGGATCGGGGCATCCTGCCGCTCGATTCGATCGCGCTGTTGGCCGAACAGCGCGGTGGCTATGTCGAGGTGGACACGGTCGCACGTCTCGACTGGGACGCGCTTCGCAGCCGCATCGCCGAGCACGGCATGCGCAACTCCAACTGCGTCGCGATCGCGCCGACGGCCACGATCTCGAACATCATCGGCGTCAGTGCTTCCATCGAACCCTCGTTCGGCAACCTGTCGGTGAAGTCGAACCTCTCGGGTGAATTCACGATCGTCAACGAGTACCTGGTGCGCGACCTGAAGAGGCTCGGTCTCTGGGACGACGTGATGGTGATGGACCTGAAGCACTTCGACGGTTCGCTGCGCCGCATCGACCGCGTGCCCGAGGACCTGAAGGCCTTGTACGCGACCGCGTTCGAGATCGAGACGCAGTGGCTGGTCGAGGCCGCGGCGCGGCGCCAGAAGTGGATCGACCAGGCGCAGTCGCTCAACATCTACATGGCTGGTGCGTCAGGCAAGAAGCTCGACGAGACCTACAAGCTCGCCTGGCTGCGTGGCCTGAAGACAACCTACTACCTGCGCACGGTGGGCGCAACGCATGCCGAGAAAGCGACGGTGACCTCGGGTCAATTGAATGCGGTGTCGAACAGCGCGGCGGGCCATGCGGCCAGCAGCGTGATGGCGCGCGGCGAGCCGGCGCGCGCGGTTTCGCAATCGCTTGAGCCGGCGAGCGACGTCAAGTTCTGCGCGATCGACAACCCCGATTGCGAAGCGTGTCAGTGACGCGGCGCGTGGGGTGAGTCGAGGGCACTTGGAAATGAAGTGGCCTTCGCGCCACCGGCGATGCGCGTGAAAGCTGACACGCGTATCGCGCAGTCGATGCAATGACGCAACAACCCCCGACACCGACTGCGCCTCGAAGTCAATAAGTGCTTGGTGTTGCAAAGCAACACTCCGATAATTCACCTGTACAGGAAGTTCGCCATGCTGGTCTGGGAAGACGACGTCAAACCAACAAGTTCTCACAAAGCGAGTCACGCGCAGAGCCTGCAGGCTGTGGCGCGGGTAGTGATGCCGACGTTCGATTCGGTGCTTCCCGCAACAGATGCGCCCTCGATCGCGCAGCCTACTCACACGGCGCCGATCTTCGACTCTGCCTTCGTTGCCCCAACGACGGCCGTTGAAGCGCCCGCCGTCCGGCGCCGTGTCAATGCCGACGACAAGCGCATCATCAACGGCCAGACCGACGTCAATCAACTGGTGCCGTTCAAGTACAAGTGGGCGTGGGAGAAGTACCTCGCCACCTGCTCGAACCACTGGATGCCGCAAGAGGTCAACATGTCGCGCGACATCGCGACATGGAAAGACCCGAACGGCCTGAGCGACGACGAACGCCGCATCGTGATGCGCAACCTCGGCTTCTTCGTGACTGCCGATTCGCTGGCCGCCAACAACATCGTGCTCGGCACCTACCGCCACATCACGGCGCCGGAGTGCCGGCAGTTTCTGCTTCGCCAGGCGTTCGAAGAAGCGATCCACACCCACGCCTACCAGTACATCGTCGAGTCGCTTGGCCTCGATGAAAGCGAAATCTTCAACGCCTACAACGAGATCAAGTCGATCCGCGACAAGGACGAGTTCCTGATCCCGTTCATCAACGCGGTGATGGACCCGCACTTCCACACCGGCACGCTGGAGAACGACCGCACGCTGCTGAAGAGCCTGATCGTCTTCGCCTGCCTGATGGAGGGCCTGTTCTTCTACGTCGGCTTCACGCAGATCCTCGCGCTCGGGCGGCAGAACAAGATGACCGGCGCCGCCGAGCAGTACCAGTACATCCTGCGTGACGAGTCGATGCACTGCAACTTCGGCATCGATCTGATCAACCAGATCAAGCTCGAGAACCCCCAGCTCTGGACGGCCGAATTCAAGGCCGAGATCAAGGCCTTGTTCCAGCAGGCGGTCGAACTCGAGTACCGCTACGCCGAAGACACCATGCCGCGTGGCGTGCTCGGTCTCAACGCCTCTATGTTCAAAGGCTATTTGCGCTACATCGCCAACCGGCGCGCGATGCAGATCGGCCTCGAAGAGCTCTTTCCGAACGAGGAGAACCCGTTTCCCTGGATGAGCGAAATGATCGACCTGAAGAAAGAGCGGAATTTTTTCGAGACGCGCGTCCTGGAATATCAGTCCGGTGGTGCGCTCTCGTGGGACTGACCTGCCTGCTCCAATCGATGCCAACAAGTCGTGTCAGAAAGATCAAGATTTCCGAAGTGTCCGGCGCCCATTCAGGCGCGTGCACTTCGCTACCCCATTCGTCGCATCGAGGCGCCCCTCCTGGGCAGACCATCGAGCGATGAATCGCCGTTTCGGACCGACACCTTGTCGGCTCGGAGCGATGTTTCTTCAACTTGATCAAGGAGAAATGTAATGGCAACTGCAAAGAAAGCGCCGGCCAAGAAGGCGGTCGCAAAGAAAGCTCCGGCCGCGAAGAAGCCGGCGGTGAAGAAGGCGCCGGCCAAGAAGGCGGCCCCGGCCAAGAAGGCACCAGCGAAGAAGGCGCCGGCCAAGAAGGCGGCTCCCGTCAAGAAGGCTGCGGCGAAAAAAGCGCCGGCCAAGAAGGCTGCCGTGAAGAAGGCACCGGCCAAGAAGGCAGCTGCGAAGAAGGCACCGGCCAAGAAGGCGGCCGCAAAGAAGGCGCCAGCCAAGAAGGCTGCGGCCAAGAAAGCCGCGAAGAAGCCTGCTGCCAAGAAGGCTACTGCGCCTGCAACCGCTAAGGCCGTAGCGACACCACCAGCCAAGACTGCGCTAAACCCGCAGGCTGCCTGGCCGTTCCCGACGGGCGGAAAGCCCTGAGCCTCCGGGCCCAGAACGCTCAGAACCCGGCGCAAGCCGGGTTTTTTGTCTCAGGCGGACTCGAAGTGGCCCGCCTCTTTCGGACCGCTGGCGAGCGTCGATGGGTGGCCATTCCGAGCCGGTCCGCCCGCGCAAGCCAAGCTTGCGCCGGTTCAAGCGGGGGTGCTCTGACTCCGTTCAAGCGCGAAACACAAGTCATCCCACGCCCGGGCTTTGTCCGGCGGGTTGCGCAGCAAATAGGCTGGGTGGTAGGTCACGACCAAGGGGACCCCTTGATAGCGGTGCTCGCGGCCCCGCAAGCGACCGATCGGTTCGGTGCTGCGCAGCAGCGCCTGTACAGCGAAGCGACCCATCGCCAGAATGATGGCCGGCTGGACCAGTTCGATCTGACGCACCAGAAACGGTTCGCACTGCGCCAGTTCGCCGGGCGCGGGGTTTCTGTTCGCTGGTGGCCGGCACTTCAGCGTGTTGGCAATGTAGACCTGACGCGCCGGCGTATCCTTCGCTCGTGTCAGTTGCAGTGCGCGCAACATGCTGTCGAGCAATTCGCCTGACTTGCCGACGAAAGGCTCGCCGACCAGGTCTTCCCGTTCACCGGGCGCCTCGCCGACGATCATCCAGCGTGCGTTCAGATTGCCGACGCCAAACACCGTTTTTGTCCGGCCCCGGCACAAGCCGCAGGCGGTGCAGGCAGCGACGGCGTCACGCAGTGCCGGCCAGTCCATCGTCTCGATACCCGGGGAGCTTTCGGCGTGCGGCGGGTCTGATCGTGCGAGCGCAATCGGAGCGCTCGCCGCTGCGAGAAGGGGGCTCATCGCCGGTTCCGCAGCCGGAGAGGCGCGTTGGGTTCCGTCGACCGGCTCGTGCGCCGGGACCCACAGGCGCACCCCCATTTCACGCAGCAGCTCGCGCTGGCGTGAGGGCCATCTCATGGCGCGCCCTCGTCCAGACAAAGGCTCATCAAGACCGCGTCCTCGCGCGGTTACGTCAGGCTACCGGGAGCCCGCGGGTAGTAGGCCTTGCGCCGGCCCACTTCGACCAGTCCGTAGCGGCGATACAGGCTTCGCGCGCGCAGGTTGCTTTCGCGCACCTCCAGCCAGAGCCGCGACATGCCATCCTGTCGCCCGCCGGCGACCAGCGCATCGAGCATGTGCCGGGCGTGCCCCCGGCCTTGCTGAGCAGGCGCCAC
Source organism: bacterium (assembly GCA_031417295.1). Lineage (GTDB taxonomy): Bacteria > Pseudomonadota > Gammaproteobacteria > Burkholderiales > Burkholderiaceae_C > CAIKUF01. The sequence goes on from JANOVJ010000223.1 coordinate 22,039, forward strand.
CGTCAGATTGAGCAGATGGACTTCCCCCGCCGCCTGCATCGCCACCCAATAGCCCAGCATCCCGGCGTGCTCATCGAACAGGCAGCGGCTGAGGTAGCCGCAGGCGAGCGAGTCGACAAAATTTCCGCGCGTCCACGGCGTGAGATAGGCCACCTGTTCGATCGCCATCACCGCGTCGAGATGCGACCCAAGCATGGGCTCGAGGCGACGCGCCTCGGGCCATTGCGCTCGCCACTGGGCGCTCACGGCGACACCCCGCCCAGTTTGCCCGCATCGCGCTCCGCGGTCGTCTGTGCGACCCGGTCGCGCACGTA
>JANOVJ010000224.1:0-8015 GCA_031417295.1 bacterium
TGGAGCCGCGGCCTACGTTCCCCTCGGGGGATCGCCCGACGTACTCGCCGGGCGAGGGGCTGAAATGACGCCGTTCGTCGACTTCCAGAGCGTCTGGCTGGCCTACAACGACGAGTTGCTGGCGAAGAACCAGTTCGCGGTCGAAGACATTTCGCTGCAGGCGGCCGAGGGCGCGTTCATCGCCATCGTCGGCCCGTCGGGCTGCGGCAAATCCACGTTCATGAAGCTCACCACCGGGCTGAAAATGCCGAGCCGGGGCCACATCCGCATTGGCGGCGCGCCGGTGACCGGGCCGCTCAAGATCAGCGGCATGGCGTTTCAGGCGCCGTCGCTGCTGCCCTGGCGAACGACGGTCGACAACGTGCTGCTGCCGCTGGAAATCGTCGAGCCCTACCGCTCGCAGTTCAAGGCCAGGCGCGACGAGTTCCGCGCGCGCGCCAGCAAGCTGCTGCAAACCGTGGGCCTGGGCGGCTACGAAGACAAGTTCCCGTGGCAGCTCTCTGGCGGCATGCAGCAGCGCGCATCGATCTGCCGCGCGCTCGTCCACGAACCGAAGATGCTGCTGCTCGACGAGCCCTTCGGCGCGCTCGATGCGTTCACGCGCGAAGAGCTGTGGTGCATCTTGCGCGACCTGCACGCGGCGCAGCGGTTCAACGTGATCCTCGTCACCCACGACCTGCGCGAGAGCGTGTTCCTCGCCGACACCGTGTACGTGATGAGCAAGAGCCCGGGCCGCATCCTTGTCAAACGCGAGATCGACCTGCCGCGCCCGCGCGACCTGGAGCTGACTTACACGCCGGCCTTCACCGACATCGTGCACGAGCTGCGCGGGCACATCGGCGCGATGCGCCAGGTGGCTGGCAAGACGGGCAAGCCCGGCGTGGCGGTGCCGCAATGACGCTGATGAAATCGAAACGGCTCCAGACCTGGGCGCCGTGGGCGCTGCTGCTCGCGATCCTCGCGCTCTGGCAAGCGATCTGCTCGCTCTTCAACGTCTCGGAGTTCATCTTCCCGAGCCCGGCGCAAATCGGCGCGGCCATCATCGAGCAGCGCACGCTGATCCTCGGCCATGCCTGGCGGACCTTCTGGGTCACGATGGTCGGCTTCGGCATTTCCATCGTCGTCGGCGTGCTGCTCGGCTTTTTGATCGGTAGTTCGCGCCTCGCCTATGCGGCGGTGTACCCGCTGATGACGGCCTTCAACGCGCTGCCGAAAGCGGCCTTCATCCCGATCCTCGTGGTCTGGTTCGGCATTGGCGCCGGGCCGGCGATCCTGACCGCGTTCCTGATCTCGTTCTTCCCGATCATGGTCAATATCGCGACCGGCCTGGCAACGCTCGAACCCGAACTCGAAGACGTGTTGCGCGTGCTCGGCGCCAAGCGCTGGGACGTGCTCGTCAAGGTCGGCCTGCCGCGCTCGATGCCCTACTTCTACGGCTCGCTCAAGGTGGCGATCACGCTCGCCTTCGTCGGCACCACGGTGTCGGAAATGACGGCCAGCAACGAGGGCATCGGCTACCTGCTTATCTCGGCCGGCTCGTCGATGCAGATGGGCCTGGCCTTCGCCGGGCTGGTGGTGGTGGGGGCGATGGCGATGGGCATGTACGAGCTGTTCTCGATCGTCGAGCGGCGGACCACGGGGTGGGCGCATCGGGGGTCGAACGCGAGCTGACGCCTCGGCCGCAGGGCAAAATGGGCGGATGCATTTCCCGAACCCCGACCCGACCAACGCACAAATGCTGCGCCACTTGCGCCGCGCCAACGCCGTGGCGCAACGAGCGATCGGCCTCGGCCGCCACCCGTTCGGCGCCGTCCTCGTCGCGCCCGACCACGAGACCGTGCTCGCCGAGCAGGGAAACGTCGACACCGTGAACCACGCCGAGAGCGTGCTCGCGCGCACGGCGGCCACCAACTTCACGCCCGAGTACTTGTGGGGCTGCACGCTCTACACCACCGTCGAGCCGTGCTGCATGTGCGCCGGCACGCAGTACTGGGCGCACATCGGCCGGCTGGTCTACGGGCTGGAGGAACGGCGGCTGCTCGATCTCACCGGCAACCATGCCGAGAACCCGACGATGAGCCTGCCCTGCCGCGACGTGTTCGCGCGCGGGCAGAAGCCGGTTCGCGTCTGGGGGCCTATCGCCGAAGTCGAGTCCGAGATCGTCGCGCTGCACAGCGGTTTCTGGCACGCGCATCGCGCAGCGCCCGCCTGATGGGCTGGGCCGGCCGGCTGGCACTCACGTACCGCAGCGAACCCTGGCACGACGGCGCGCGGCGCACCGTGCTGCACAGCCGCCATGAAGGGCCGCTGCGCGTGCTGGCGAGCCTGTATCCGGAAGCGCCGGCTGTGTGCCACAACGTGCTGGTGCACCCGCCCGGCGGCGTGGTCGGCGGCGACACGCTGCACATCGAGGCCGAGCTTGGCGAAGCGGCTCACGCGCTCGTCACCACCCCCGGCGCGACGCGCTTCTATCGCAGTGCGGGCGAGCCGGCGTTGCAATCGATCGACGTCCGCATGAGCACAGACGCACGGCTCGAATGGTTGCCGCTGGAGACCATCGTCCATTCGGGCGCGCTGGCCGAGAACCGGATGCGTTTCACACTCGCGCCCGGGGCCGAGATGATCGGCTGGGACGTGCTCGCGCTCGGCCTGCCGGCATCGGGCGAGCGCTTCGAGCGCGGCAGCTACACGCAGCAGATCGAACTGCCCGGCGCCTGGCTGGAGCGCGCCCGGCTCGACGGCGCGGATCGGCGGCTGTTCGACTCGCCGCTCGGCTGGGGCGGCCACACGGTGCTGGCCACGCTGTGGTTCGCCGCCGGTGGGCCGCTCGCCGAGGCGAGACGCGACGCCTTGCTCGAAGCCGCGCGTGAAGCGGCCGCCACCAGCCCGCTGGCAGCCAGCGCGGGCGCCAGCGCGCCGCACGCTGAAGCGGTGGTGCTGCGCGTGCTGGCCCCGCGCGTGGAACCGGCGCTGGCGCTGCTGGCGCAGGTGTGGGCTCGCTGGCGCACGCTGGCCTGGGCGATGGCGCCTTCCTCGCCGAGGGTGTGGAGGACCTGACCGAACGGCGGGCGTGTCGACGCTGGTGCGAGAGCGCCGGGAGGAAATAGCTGTTGCAGCCCCCCCCGCGCCTACACTGAAACGGTTGGTTGCTGTCGCAGTTCCCCAGCGCGCCCGACCTCCCTGACTGATCCGTCGCCGAGGCAGACTGGACCCGTCGTCTGACGCGCCGTTTCGGGCAGAGCCTCGATCGAAGGAGAGGTCATGAACCTCGGACAACGCAACATCCTCCGGCCCCTCGTGGCCGGCGCTCTTCTCGGCCTGGCGCTCTCGGGCGCGCGGGCGGACGTGTTCGTCGCCAGTGCCGGGCCCGGCGGCGACATCAATCGCTACGACGACGCAGGCCACTTCCTCGGCAAGCAGGTGACCGGCTTGCGCCCCCTCGCGATGGCGTTCGGGCCCGATGGCGGCCTGTATGCACACGAGTACCTGGCCCCGCTTACGAGCCGCCTTGACCCGGTCACCGGCAAGCTGTCGGCATTCACTTCGGGCGGCTCGGTCGGGCACGCCTCGCAGATCACGTTCGGCGGCCCTGACCAGGACCTGTATATCGCCGATCAGGTTCACCCGGGGGCCGTTGCGCGTTTCGATGGCCGGACCGGAGCGTTCGAACAACGAATCGAGACCACCTCCTACGAGGGCATCAGCGGTGTGGCGGTCGACAGCGCGGGCACCGTCTATGCCGGAGCGCCCTATGGCGTGATCTACAAGTACGCGGGCGGCTCGCTATCGACGTTTGCAACGGCCGTGACGCCAGAGCATCTGTACGGCATGGATATTGGGCCGGACGGCAACCTGTACATCGGCACCGGCGGTTCGCGCGTGCTGCGCTACAAGCCCGACGGCTCTGCCTTCGGCGCCGGGGGCTCGACCACGGACCCGACGTTGATCCTCGACAGTCGGCTGAACAATGCCTACTCGTTGAACTTCGGGCCCGACGGGAAGCTGTACGTCGTCAACCACTTCAAGTCGGAAGTGCTGCGCTACACCGCGGGCGGCAGCTTCATCGACGTCTTCATCGTCGGCGGTCACGGGTTGACCTATCCGGCAGCGATCGACTTCGGCTCGTTCGCCCCGCCGCCGGTTCCGGAGCCGGCGACGTGGATGTTCTTTGCGATAGGCCTGGCGATCGCAGGACTGAATTCGCGCCACCGGGACCGCAAGCCGCACCGCAGCGAGCCCGCCGCCCGTTGAGTCAGCCAGCCGTGCGATCCGACGCCCGGCGAATGTCGGTCCGGGCGAAGTCGTCGCCCTTGAACAGCAGCGGCAGGCCGCGCACCTTGGCCGCCGCGTAGCCGAACAGGCTGCCGAAGTTCAGCCAGGCCGGGTCGCCACTGCCCTTGCCGTAGGCGATGAAGGCGGCGTAGGCGGCGTCCATCTCGGCCGCACCGACGGGCACGATCTCGAACATCGACAGGCGCAGCAGGTCGTCGAGCAGCACGACGCCGCGCTGGCCGCGCCGGCCCTGCACGACCATCGGCGTTTCGAAGGCCGACACCGTGGCGGACGCATCGAAGCCATCTGCACCGAGCACGCGCCATCATCCAGCGCACGCCCGACCGGGCGCGGATCGGTGTGGGTTCTACCGCCGCTGCAACACCGCCATCGTGATGCGCGAGACGCAGGTCAACTGCCCTGCGTCGTTCGTCAGGTCGATCTGCCACACCTGCGTCGTGCGTCCAATGTGCACCGGGCGCGTGACGCCGGTGACCCAGCCTTCAGTGGCGCCGCGCAGGTGGTTGGCGTTGATGTCCAGCCCCACCGCCTGCGTACCGGCCGGCGCGGCATAGGCGGCGCCGCAGGAGCCGAGTGTCTCCGCGAGCACCACCGACACGCCGCCGTGCAGCAGGCCGTAGGGCTGGCGGGTGCGGGCATCGACCGGCACCCGGGCGCGAATGAAGTCATCGCCGACTTCCAGGAATTCGATGCCCAGACGCTCGACCGCGGTGTCCTTGTGGATGGCGGTGAGGGTCGCAACATCGACGGCTTGCTTCCAGATCGGCATGGCAGGGGCCTTTCGCGGGCTGATGAAAAAAAGGGGTGCGGCATTCTGACCGCGACCGGCCGGCCGTGCACCGGCGCACCCGTTTGGCGCGGCCGGGCGGCGGCGGGCGGAGCGCGGTCAGATCGAGACCCGCGCCCTCGCCCCTTCGGATTCCATGTCCTTGCCTCGCCCGCGCTGGACGATTTCGCCGCGTTCCATCACCAGGTACTGGTCGGCCAGCTCGGCGGCGAAATCGTAGTACTGCTCGACCAGCACGATCGCCATCTTGTGGCCGTTCATGCCGCGGTCGGCCAGCATGCGGATCACGCGGCCGATGTCCTTGATGATGCTCGGCTGGATGCCTTCGGTCGGCTCGTCGAGGATCACAAGTTTCGGCCCCGCCGCCAGCGCGCGGGCGATGGCGAGTTGCTGCTGCTGGCCGCCGGACAGGTCGCCGCCGCGGCGGTTGATCATCTGCTTCAGGACAGGGAACAGCTCGAACAGTTCGGGCGGGATCGGCGTGCTGCCGGGCTTGTAGGCCAGGCCCATGCGGAGATTTTCTTCCACGGTCAGGCGGCCGAAGATCTCGCGCCCCTGCGGCACGTAGCCGATGCCCTTGCGCACGCGCTCATAGGACGTGTCCTTGTTGAGCGGCACACCGTCGAGCGCGATCGTGCCGGTCTTGATCGGGATCACGCCCATCAGGCTTTTCAGCAGCGTCGTCTTGCCGACACCGTTGCGGCCAAGGATCACCGTCACCTCGCCGGCCTTGGCCTCGAAGCCGACGTTGCGCAGGATGTGCGAGCCGCCGTAGTACTGGTTGATGCCTTCGGCTTTCAGCATGGGGTTCTCGCTCAGCGGCCCAAATAGACTTCGACGACTTTTTCGTTCGCCTGCACGTCCGCCAAGGTGCCCTCGGCCAGCACGCTGCCTTCATGCAGCACCGTGACCTTCTTGCTCGCCTTGCCCTCGGTCAGCTCGCCGATGAACTTCATGTCGTGCTCCACCACCACCAGCGAGTGGCTGCCTTCGAGCGTGAGGAAGAGTTCGGCGGTGCGCTCGGTCTCCTCGTCGGTCATGCCGGCCACCGGCTCGTCGAGCAGCAGCAGCTTCGGGTCCTGCATCAGCAGCATGCCGATCTCCAGCCACTGCTTCTGGCCGTGGCTCAGCAGCCCGGCGGTGCGCTGCGCGCTGTCTTTCAGGTGGATCAGCGTCAGGATCTCGCCGATGCGGTCGATCTGCGTGCCGTTCAGGCGGAACAGTATCGAGGCGCGCACGCTGCGGTCAGCCTTGAGCGCGAGTTCGAGGTTCTCGAACACCGTGAGGTACTCGAATACCGTGGGCTTCTGGAACTTGCGGCCGATGCCGGCCTGCACGATCTCGTTCTCGCGCATCCCGAGCAGGTCGATCGTCGAGCCGAAGAAGGCCTTGCCCGCGTCGGGCCGCGTCTTGCCGGTGATCACGTCCATCATCGTCGTCTTGCCCGCGCCGTTGGGGCCGATGATGCAGCGCAGTTCGCCGACCAGGATGGTCATGGTCAGCGCGTTCAGGGCCTTGAAGCCGTCGAAGCTGACTGTGATGTCGTCGAGGTAGAGCGCCACGCCTTGCGTGAAGTCGGGTTCCCGCTGCTGCAACAGTTTCGCGCGGGCAGCAACGCGGCCACCGGCCGCAGACTGCTGGGCCTGGCGCTCCAGCAACGCCACTTGGGCGCGCGCCCCTGCCTGCATCAGCTCGGGCGTCATGTGCTTTCACCTTTGCCCTTGCCACGGAGCTTCTTCACCAGGCCGACGATGCCGTTCGGCAGGAACAGCGTGACGGCGATGAACAGTGCCCCCAGAAAGTAGAGCCAGATCTCGGGGAAGGCCTGCGTGAACCAGCTCTTCGCGCCGTTGACGAAGAACGCGCCGACGATGGGGCCGATGAGCGTCCCGCGCCCGCCGACGGCCGCCCAGATCGCGATCTCGATGCTCGCCGCGGGCGACATCTCACTCGGGTTGATGATGCCCACCTGCGGCACGTACAGCGCCCCGGCAATGCCGCACATCACGGCCGAGAGCGTCCAGATCGAGAGTTTGTAGGCGACAGGGTTGTAGCCGGTGAACATGACCCGGCTTTCGGCGTCGCGGATCGCCTGCAGCACGCGGCCGTACTTGGTGTTGACGAGCCAGCGCGCGAACACGAACAGGCCGATCAGCGTGCAGCCGGTGATGACGAACAGCGTCATCCGCATGCTCGGCGTCGTGATCGGCGCGCCGAGGATGCGCTTGAAATCGGTGAAGCCGTTGTTGCCGCCAAAGCCGGTTTCGTTGCGGAAGAACAGCAGCATCGCGGCGTAGGTGAGCGCCTGCGTGATGATCGAGAAGTACACGCCCTTGATGCGCGAGCGGAAGGCGAAGTAGCCGAACACGAACGCGACCAGGCCGGGCACCAGCACCACCAGCAGCATCTGCAAGACGAACGAATCCGAGACCGCCCAGGTCCAGGGGAACTGCTTCCAGTTCAGGAACACCATGAAGTCGGGCATGTCCATGCGGTACTGGCCGTCGCGGCCGATCTGGCGCATCAGGTACATGCCCATGCCGTAGCCGCCGAGCGCGAAGAACAGGCCGTGGCCGAGCGAGAGGATGCCGGTGTAGCCCCAGATCAGGTCCATCGCGAGTGCGCAGATGGCGTAGCACATGATCTTGGCGACGAGCTGCACCGCGTAGTCGGACAGGTGGAAGGCGCTGTCGGCAGGGACCGCCAAGTTCAACACCGGCACCAGCACCGCGACCACGATGATGGTGCCGAGGATCGTGCTCCAGCTCTTCCCGGTGAGGATGCCGCGGCGCGAACCCTCACCCCAGCCCTCTCCCGCACGCGGGAGAGGGGGCATTGCTCCCTCGCCCCCGGCGAGGGAGAGGGGGCTGCTGCCGACAACCGCGCTCATGCTTCAGCGCTCCGGCCCTTCATCGCGAAGATGCCTTGTGGCCGC
>JANOVJ010000225.1:0-2240 GCA_031417295.1 bacterium
CTTCATTCAACGGTTTTCCACCCGGCGCGCGGGCACGCCGACGAGCAGCCCGCCGCCCGGGAAGTCTTTCACCACCACCGCGCCGGCGCCGACCAGGCTGCCTTCGCCGATGCACAGCGCCTGGCGGATCACCGCGCCCGCGCCCACGTGGCTGTGCGCGCCGACCTTCACCCCGCCGCACAGCAGCGCGCGCGGCGCCACGTGGACCCAGGCGCCGACCACGGCGTCGTGCTCGATCACGGCCGCGGTGTTGACGATGCTGCCCTCGCCGATGCAGGCGCCGGGTTGCACCACGCAAGCCGCGAGGAGCTGCGTTGCCGCGCCGAGGCGCGCGAATGGCGAGACCACTGCCGACGGGTGGCGCACGGCCACGAACTGCCAGCCCTGCGCGGCCAGACGCTGCTGCACCCGGCTTCGCAGCGGCGGCTCAACGGCCCCGCCCACACCGCCGATCCCGTTGGCCAGCGCCAGAGTCTGCGGCGTGTAGGCGTCGAGCACGCGGTCGTCACCGATCACGGGCAGGCCGCAGAGCGTTTGGCCGTGGCGCGATGGATCGGCGTCGGTGAAACCGAGCACGCGCTCGCCGGCCGCCAGCAGCGCATCGGCCACCACGGCGGCGTGGCCGCCGGCGCCGACGATGATCAGCGGCAGCGTCATGGCTCGATCGGGTCGTCGGCCGCGTAGTCGCGCCGGGCCGGGCGCCCGAGCAAGGCCCACCCGTCCAGCGGCGAGATGCCGCCGCCGGGTCGCTTGTGGGTGAGCATGTCGGCCGTGAACAGCTCGCCGAGGCGGATGTTGCGCGCGGCCACCACGCTGCGCCGCCCGACCACGCGGTTGCCCAGCTCCTGCGCGGCCGGCGCCTTGAGCGGCGAGCCGAGGGCCAGCTCGACGCTGCGGATCGCGCTCACGAGATGCGTCAGTTCGGCCGGCTCGAGCGATGCCGCATGGTCGGGCCCGGGCAGGCTGCGGTCGAGCGTGAAGTGCTTTTCAATCACGACCGCGCCGCGGGCCACCGCGGCGATCGATACCGCGATGCCGGCGGTGTGGTCGGAGTAACCGACCGGCAGGCCGAACGCGGCCGCCATGGTGTCCATCGCGCGCAGGTTCACGGCTTCGGGCGGCGCCGGGTACTGGGTCACGCAATGCAGCAGCGTGACATGCTTCTCCAGCGCGCGGCGGCCTTCAGCGCTGGTGTAGGCGGCTTCAAAATCGGCGCGGCCGGTGGGCTCGCGCTCGGTGGTGAGGCCGAACGCGATCACGCCGAGCGCTTGTTCGATGTCGGCCAGCGTCGACATCCCGGTCGAGACGATCAGCGGCCGGTGCAGGCGCGCGGCCTGGAGCAGCAGCGGGCCGCAGGTGATGTCGCCCGACGGCATCTTGAGGGCGGGCATGTCCAGCGTGGCCAGGAAGGCCAGGCTGTCGGCGTCGAACCCGGTCGACATGAAGCGGATGCCGCGTTCACGGCAGCGCGCCAGCAGCGTGTGGTGGTCGGCCTGCGAAAGCTCCAGCCGGCGCAGCATGGCGAGCTGCGAGCCTGCCTCTTGCGTGTTGGCCACCTGGTACTCGGCCTTGGCCGCTTTGGCGGTGGCCAGTTGCTCGGCCTTGAAGGTCTGGAACTTGACCACGTCGGCGCCGGCATCGGCGGCCACGTCGACGAGCTGCAAGGCCAGCGCGAGCGAGCCGTTGTGGTTCACGCCCGCCTCGGCGATCACGAGCGTCGAGCCGCTCATTCGATTTCCCGCAGGATCATGAAAGCCTCGGCCGCCGCGGTGCCGGCGACGCCGCCGCGGTAGGTGGCCAGTGCACGAATCGCTTCGGCGCTGCGCGGAAACGGGGCCTCACCCATCTCGCCGGCAAAGAGCCGCATGATCTGGATTTTTCGCTCCAGCCACGCCGACGTATCGACGAACAGGTTGGGTCGGAACCCGGGGTCGTCGGTGCGCAGGCCGAACTCGGTTTCCGACAGGGTCTCGTACGCGCAGGCGCGGCGGATGCTGGCATGGCGAAAGTGCTTGCAGCAGGCCGCGGCCGCGTCGAAGACCGCGGCGTGGTCGCTGTGCGCGTCGTTGCGGTAGGGCATGTACAGCGTGTGCGGCTGAACGCTGCGCACGACGCTGCCAACCGCTTCGATCAGGTCGGCCTTCGGCAGCGTGTCGAGCCGCGTGGTGGGCAGCCCGGCCTGGTGCACACCCGCAAACCCATAGGCCGCTGCCACGTCCGCGATCTCGCGTTCACGGCTG
>JANOVJ010000226.1:0-4444 GCA_031417295.1 bacterium
GCCGCCACCCGCGCGCGCCCGTCGGTGATGCGAAGGTCGGCGCCGACGCTGAACGTCGCGCCTTGCACCGTGGTCACTACGGCCGGCTTGGGCAGTGCCACCACGTCGGCGGCGAGCAGCCGGGCTGCCACGGCGTGGTACGTCAGAATCGCGGGCAGGCTGGGGTCGGCGAGCAGCGCGTCTTTGGTCAGGCCGAGTTCGGCGAGTGCGGCCACGAAAGCGTCGTTCGTCGGTGCGAACACGGTGAACGGGCCGGCGCCCGACAAGGTCGCCGCCAGGTCGGCAGCCACCACGGCCTCGACCAACACCGAGAAGGTCGGGTTGGACTGCGCCATCTGCACCAGCGTGAGCACGCCCGGCGGCAGCAACACCTTGTCGATCACATGGATCACGCCGTTGCTGGCGACAACGTCGGCGCTGGTGACTGTGGCCTGGTTCAGCGCGGCGTCACTGAGCTTGACGCCCGACGCTACGTCGAGGGCCACGGTCGCGGGCGTTGCACCGGGAAAGTTGTACAGGGTGGCCTGGGTCGCGCCGCCTGCCATCAGCGCCGCGGCGTCCTTGCGGGTCGGCAGCACGTGGTACGACAGAATCTTGGCCAGCGTCGGTGCGTCGAGCGCGGCGACCATGGCGCCGCTGTCGGCGAAGCCCAACGCCGTGGCGAGCGTGGTGAAGGCGGCGTCAGTGGGCGCAAAGACCGTCAGGTCCGCGCTTGCACTGGTCAGTGCGGGTACCAGGCCGGCCTTGGTTGCCGCAGCCACCAGTGAACTGAAGCCGGCGTCACCGGCCACTTCGGCGAGAGTACCCGGTGGCGGCGGAGCGGGGTCGTCGCTGCTGTTGCAGGCGGCGAGGGCGGCCAGCGTCGCGGTAGCGAGGAGGATTTTCAGCCAGTGCTTCATGGGGGTACTTCCGGGTTGAGAGCCTGTGAAAAGAATCGATGCAGCTCGGACATAAACCGACCAGTAGCAAATTTATACCAAACAGTATTTATTTGGTACCGTGTGGTCTTTTCAGAACTGTTTCGTATGTATCTGACTGAAAAGTATTGAACTTATCCTGCTTCGTTTAACATCGACCCATGGCGAAGATCGCGTTCAAAGAGCAGATGCGGCGTGTGCGCGAGGACGCGATCGTCTCGTCGGTCAACCGTCTGCTGGCCGAAAAGGGCTTCGACGCGATGACGGTCGACGAGGTCGCTGCCGATGTGGGCATTGCCAAGGCCAGCCTGTACAAGCACTTCGACTCGAAGGAAGAGCTGGCGGCGGCGGCGATGGTGCGGGTGCTCGACCAGGCGCTCGACGTGATTGCCCGGCTCGAGCTCGACACCGAGGCCAGCCCGCTGGCCCACCTGAAGGCGGTGGCGCGCTGGACGATGCAGGTTCAGCTTGCCGGCGAGATGCCGTCGCTGCCGGCGCAGAACTCGGCGCTGCGCGGCGCGCTGATGACGCACCAGGTCTACATGGGCCGGTTGATGCAAGTCAGCGACAAGCTCGGGGCGTGGATCACCGCGGCGCAAAAGGCCGGCCACATCGACCCCGCGCTGCCGCCCGAACTGGTGCTCTACACGCTGTTCGCGCGCGCCTGCGATCCGGTGCTCGGCTTGCTCAAGGTCGGCGGCCAGTACCGCGATGAGCAGATCGTCGAGTGGCTGCTCGCGACCTGCTTCGACGGCCTGGCTGGCCGCGTGCGCTGAGCGAAGCTTGTTGCGCGCGCGTTCAGCGCGGCGTTAGGCTGTCGCAGCTTCAAGGCGTCACGGTTTTACCCGCGCCACCCGCAGCACCGAAGGCGTGCGCTTGAGCAGGCGCATCACCTCGGCCAGGTGGAGCCGGTCGCGCACGCTCAGCAACAGCCGCAACTCGGCCGATTCGGCGGCCGGGGTGTCGTCCATGTCGATGTGGGTGATGTCGGCCTCGGCAGTGCTCACGGCGGCCGCCACTTGCGCCAGCACGCCCTTGCCGTTGCGCAGCAGCAGCGCAACGCCGGTCTCGAAGGCGCGGGTCGGTTCTTCGGCCCACTCGACGCTCATCCAGTGTTCCCGGTCGCGCTCGAACAGCCGCCGGCCGACGCCGCATTCGGCGGTGTGCACTACCAGCCCTTCGCCGCGACCGAGGTAGCCGCGGATGTCGTCACCCGGAATCGGGCGGCAGCACGGCGCCATGTGGACCGAGCTGCCCTCGCTGCCGTCGACCACCACCCGCTGCGCCGGCGCCGCATCGGTGCTGCCGTACAGGCCCATCGTCAACGTCACCGCGTTCGGACGCATGCCGCGCTCGGCCATCAGCCGTGCCAGCCGCTTGGCGACGATGGTGGCGATCTTCTTGCCCAGGCCGATGTCGGTCAGCAGGTCACCGCGGCTGCGGCTGCCGCTCCAGCGCGTGAGCTGTTGCCACAGCGCGGCGGCCTCGCTGTCTTGCGGGTCGCTGCCGGGTAGCGCCAAGCCTTCGGCGCGCAGCGCCTGGCCGAGCATGCGCTCGCCGAGCTGCTGCGACTCTTCTTGCTCCATCGTCTTCAGGTAGTGGCGGATCCGCGAGCGCGCGCGCCCGGTGCGCACGAAGTTGAGCCAGGCCGGGTTCGGCCGCGCGCCGGGGGCTGTCATCACCTCGACCACGTCGCCGCTGCGCAATTCGGTGCGCAGCGCGACCGGTTCGCCATTGACCTTGGCCGCAACGCAGTGGTCGCCCACGTCGGAGTGGATGGTGTACGCAAAGTCGACCGGCGTCGCGCCGCGCGGCAGGGCCAGGATCTTCGACTTCGGCGTGAACACATAGACCGCGTCGGGGAACAGGTCGATCTTGACGTGCTCCAGAAACTCGTTGGCGTCGTTGGTCTCGTGCTGGATGTCAAGCAGCGACTGCAGCCACATCGCGCCCAGCCGCTGCGCCTCTTGCGCATGGCCCGCGCCCTTGCCCTTCTCCTTGCCCTTGTCCGTCTCCTTGACCTTGTACATCCAGTGCGCGGCAATGCCCTTTTCGGCCACCGCATTCATCGGCTCGGTGCGAATCTGGAACTCGACCGCCGTGCTCAGTGGGCTGACGAGCGTGGTGTGTAGCGACTGGTAGCCGTTGGCCTTGGGGATCGCGATGTAGTCCTTGAAGCGCCCGGGCAGCGGGTTGTAGATCTGGTGCAGCACGCCAAGCGCGAGGTAGCACTCGGGCAGCGTGCCCACGACCACGCGAAAGCCGAAGATGTCGCTCACCTGCGCGAAGCTCAGGTGCTTCTCGCGCATCTTGCGGTAGATCGAGAACAGCGTCTTCTCGCGCCCGCTCAGCTGCACCGGCAGCTTGGCGTCGGTGAAGGCTTTCTCCATGTCGCGCTGGATGCGTTCGACCACGTCGCGCCGCGACCCGCGCGCCTTTTGCACCGCCTTCGACAGCGCCGCATGGCGCCACGGCTGCAGGTGCTGGAACGAGAGGTCCTGCAACTCGCGGTAGGTCTGATTCAGGCCCAGCCGGTGGGCGATGGGGGCGTAGATGTCGATCGTCTCGCGGGCGACGCGGCTCCGCTTGGCCGGAGCCACCGCGGCCATCGTGCGCATGTTGTGCAGCCGGTCGGCGAGCTTGATCAGGATCACGCGCACATCGCGCGCCATCGCCAGCAGCATCTTGCGGAAAGACTCGGCCTGCGACTCCTCGCGGGTCGAGAACTGCAACCGGTCGAGCTTGGTCAGGCCGTCCACAAGATCGGCCGTGGGCGCGCCGAAGCGTTCGATCAGCTCGGACTTGGAGATGCCGCAATCCTCCATCGCGTCGTGCATCAGCGCGGCCATGATGGCCTGCGCATCGAGCTTCCATTCGGCGCACAGGCCGGCGACCGCGATCGGGTGCGTGATGTAGGGCTCGCCGCTGGCGCGGAACTGGCCGAGATGGGCTTCGTCGGCGAAGCGGTAGGCCTCGCGGACGCGCTTGATGTCGGCCGCGTCAAGGTAGTCGAGCTTGGTCGTCAGGGCGGCGAACGACGCCGCCGCCGCGTCGCCCGGTGCGGGTGCCGGAACAGCGGGCAGGGTGGGGCGAACCTTGGGCGTCTTCGACAGCGCTTTGCCCAAGGCCGACCACATTGAAATGGAACGCTCAGCCATCCCGCGAATTTAGCCTGCTTTGACCGGCGCGCGACAAGCCCGGTCTTGGGCCGGCGCGGGGCGGTCGCGGCGCGCGCCGCGTCACTTGCGCATCAGGGTGCTCTTGCCGAACAGCGACTCGATCAGGTCCACCGCCAGCACCGCGGTGCGGTTGCGAATGTCGTAAGCCGGGTTGAGCTCCATCACGTCGAGCGAGGCCAGGCGGCCGGTGTCGGCGATCATCTCCATGCAGAGCTGCGCCTCGCGGTAGGTCGGGCCGCCGGGGATCACGGTGCACACACCGGGGGCGATGTCGGGGTCGAGGAAATCGACATCGAAGCTCACATGCAGATGGGTGTTGGCGTCGATCGTGGCGAGCGCCAGCTCCAT
>JANOVJ010000227.1:0-3400 GCA_031417295.1 bacterium
TTCTTCATCGCCTTGGTACGAGCGTCTTCGGTCTTCTGCTCCTGCTCCAGGCGGCCTTCCTTCTGCTCCAGCCAGTTGCTGTAGTTGCCCTTGTACGGAATGCCGCGGCCGCGGTCGAGTTCGAGGATCCACTCGGCCGCGTTGTCGAGAAAGTAACGGTCGTGGGTGATCGCAACCACGGTGCCCGGGAAGCGCTTCAGGAACACTTCCAGCCACTCGACGCTTTCGGCGTCGAGGTGGTTGGTCGGCTCGTCGAGCAGCAGCATGTCGGGCTTGCTCAGCAGCAGCCGGCACAGCGCCACGCGGCGCTTCTCACCGCCCGAGAGCTTGCCGACGATCGCGTCCCACGGCGACAGGCGCAGCGCGTCGGCGGCGAGTTCCAGTTGCAGGTCGGTGTTCTCGCTGCCGGCGGCGGCGATCTGCGCTTCCAGGTCGGCCTGCTCGGCGGCCAGCGCGTCGAAGTCGGCGTCGGGCTCGCCGTAGGCGGTGTAGACCTCGTCGAGCCGCTTCTTCGCCGCGAGCACGCCGCCGATGCCTTCTTCCACCGCCTGGCGTACCGTTTGCTCGGGGTTCATCTGCGGCTCTTGCGGCAGGTAGCCGATCTTCAGGCCGGGCATCGGCGTGGCTTCGCCTTCGATCTCGTTGTCGATCCCGGCCATGATCTTTAGCAGGGTCGATTTGCCCGACCCGTTCAGGCCGAGCACGCCGATCTTGGCGCCAGGGAAAAAGCTGAGCGAGATGTCCTTCAGGATCTGCCGCTTCGGCGGCACGATCTTGCCGACGCGGTTCATTGTGTAGACGTACTGGGCCATGGTTCGAGTGTCCTGCGGATGCTGAAACGGCTGCTGCGGCAGCCAACCGCGTATTGTCGCCGCTCGGCGCGTTTGCTTGCTTTCTGCTACGGTCGCGCCTCTTCGCTCACCGCGCTGTCCGCCCTTCATGCCCCGCCTCCTCTACCTGCTGATGCTGTGCAACCTGGTGCTCGGCACCGGCGTGTTCGTGCTCAGCGGCATCCTGGTGCCGGTCAGCGAATCGCTGCACGTCAGCGTGGCCGCGGCCGGGCAGGCGATGACGGCGTATGCGGTTTCGACCGCCTTGCTCGCGCCGCTGATGCTCATCGCAACAGGGCGCTGGGCGCGGCGAACCGCGCTCGTCTTCGGGCTGTTGGTGTTCGCCGTCGGCAGCCTGATCTGCGCGCTCGCGCCCAACCTCGCGGTGCTGCTGGCGGGCCGCGTGGTGATGGGCATCGGTGCGATGACAACGCCCATCGCCGGTGGCATTGCGGTGGCGATGGTGCCGGCCGCGCAGCGCGGGCGGGCCTTGTCGCTGGTGTTCCTGGGCGTGAGCCTGAGCTACGTGATCGGCCTGCCGCTGGGGGCCTGGCTGGGGTTTCGCTTCGGCTGGCAGCTGCCCGTGGCAATCTGCGCCGCCGCCGGTTTGCTGGCCGCGGCGGCCCTGGCGATTTTTGTGCCGAAGAACGTCAGCGCTCCGGGCGCCAGCTTCGCCGGCCTGCCGCGCCTGCTGGCCCAGCCGGCCGTGGCCGCGGTGCTCTCGCTGACCTTCCTGTACTTCATCGCGATCTTCATGGTCTTCGCCTACATCGGGCCGGTGTTGCAGGCGCTCACGCCGATGTCGGCCGAAGGGCTGTCGTTCACGCTGATGCTGTTCGGCCTGGCTGGCGTGGCCGGCACGCTGTTCGGCGGCTGGGCGAATGACCGCTTCGGCGCCCACCGCACGCTGCCCACGCAACTCACGGTGCTGGCGTTGATGATGGCGCTGGTGCCGCTGACGCAGGGCCACTACCTGCCGATGGTCGCGGTGTTCGTGGTCTGGGGCGTGGCCGGCTTCGGCATGATGGCGCCGCAGCAGTCGCGCCTGGCCTCGCTGTCGCCGGCACAAACACCGATTCTGCTGTCGCTCAACGCATCGATGCTCTACCTCGGCACCGCGGCCGGCGCGGCCATTGGCGGCGCGGCGGCGGGGCGGGTCGGCTACGCGAACCTGGCCTGGGTCGGCGTGCCGTTCGCGCTGGCCGGGCTGGCGACGCTGCGGTTCGGCCGCCGACCCGGCGCCGGGCCCGCCTGAGGCAGGCGCCCGCCTCGACAACGCATCGACGGGGCCACTGATAGAATCGCTTCACGCAGCGCTGATCCAGTCTCCTTGCTGCCGTCGTCTTCGACTCGAGCGTGCGTTCTGCTCCGCTTGTCCCCCACCCTGACGCCTGCGACTGGCGCTCATGCCTTGAGCGACAGGCCGATCTGTTGTGCATTCCCTCCCATGAAATTCGATGATCTCGGCCTCGCCGAGCCCCTGCTGCGCGCGGTTCACGAGCACGGCTACGACACCCCCACTCCGATCCAGGCGCAGGCGATTCCGATCGTCCTCGGCGGCGGCAACCTGCTCGGCGGCGCGCAAACCGGCACCGGCAAGACCGCCGGCTTCGTGCTGCCGATGCTGCAGCGCCTGTCGCTTTCCACGCCGCCGCGCAATGCGCGCGGCCGCTCCCCGATCCGCTGCCTGATCCTCACCCCCACGCGCGAACTCGCGGCGCAGGTGGAAGAGAGCGTGCGTGTCTACGGCAAGTACATGAAGTCGTCGTCGATGGTGATCTTCGGCGGCGTCGGCATGCAGCCGCAGATAGACAAGCTGAAGCGCGGCGTCGACATCCTCGTCGCCACGCCGGGCCGCCTGCTCGACCACCACCAGCAGCGCACGCTCGACTTGAGCCACGTCGAGATCTTCGTGCTCGACGAAGCCGACCGCATGCTCGACATGGGCTTCATCCACGACATCAAGAAGGTGCTCGCAGTGCTGCCGCCGAAGAAGCAGAGCCTGTTGTTCTCGGCCACCTTCAGCGACGAGATCAAGGACCTGGCCGACCGCCTGCTGAACAAGCCCGCTCTGATCGAAGTGGCGCGCCGCAACCAGACCGCCGAACTGATCGAACAGAAGGTGCACCCGGTCAGCCGCGAAGGCAAGAAGGAACTGCTGGTGCACCTGATCAAGTCGAACCACTGGCGCCAGGTGCTGGTCTTCACGCGCATGAAACACGGCGCCAACCGGCTCACCGAACACCTGGAAAAGTCGGGCATCAGCGCCATGGCGATCCACGGCAACAAGAGCCAGGGCGCGCGCACCAAGGCGCTGGCCGAGTTCAAGACCGGCGACCTGCAGGTGCTGGTGGCCACCGACATCGCCGCGCGCGGCATCGACATCGACCAGTTGCCGCATGTGGTGAACTACGAACTGCCCAACGTGCCCGAAGACTACGTGCACCGCATCGGCCGCACCGGCCGCGCCGGCTCGCCGGGTGAAGCGATCTCGCTGGTGTGCGTGGACGAAGACGGCTTCCTGCGCGACATCGAACGCCTCATCAAGCGCCCGATTCCGCGCGAGGTGG
>JANOVJ010000228.1:0-2933 GCA_031417295.1 bacterium
CTCGCGAATGCACTGCGTTTCCGGCAAAGCCGTGCTCGGGTGCCTAGCGGAGTGAATAGGAATTGGCTGAACGGAGCCAGGCACCCGAGCGCGGTTTTGCTCGCGCCAATGCCTGCGGGAAACAGATCCGCCGCGCCACCATGTTGACCTTGCTTTTCGACGGCGTCGCCTACGGCATGCTGCTGTTCGTGCTGGCCGTCGGGCTGGCCGTGACCTTGGGGTTGATGAACTTCGTCAACCTCGCGCACGGCGCGTTCGCGATGGCCGGCGGCTACGTCACAGTGCTGCTGATGAGCCGGGCCGGGGTGCCGTTCCTGGCGACGCTGCCGCTGGCCTTCCTGATCCCCGCGCTGCTCGGCGCGGTGGCCGAACGCACGCTCTACCGGCCGATGTACACCCGGCCGCACCTCGACCACGTGCTGTTCTCGATCGGCCTCGTTTTCATGACCGTCGCCGCGGTGGACTACTTCGTCGGTTCGCAGCAGCAGATCATCAAGCTGCCCGAGTACCTGCAAGGCCGGTTCGAGATCGGCGGCGTGGGCATCGGCCGCTACCGGCTGTTCATCGTGGTCGTCTGCCTGGTGCTGACCGGCCTGTTGCAATGGGTGCTGGCGCGGACCCGCTTCGGCAGCCGGCTGCGCGCGGCGGTGGACGACCCGCGCGTTGCCGCCGGCCTGGGCATCAACGTCAACCAGATCTTCAGCGTGACCTTCGCCGTCGGCTCCGGCCTGGCCGGCCTGGGCGGCGCGCTCGGCGCCGAGATCCTCGGCCTGGACCCGACCTTCCCGCTCAAGTTCATGATCTATTTCCTGATCGTCGTCTCGGTCGGCGGCACGACCACCATCACCGGGCCGCTGCTGGCCGCGCTGCTGCTCGGCATTGCCGACGTGGCCGGCAAGTACTACGTGCCCCAGCTCGGCGCGTTCGTGGTCTACGCGCTGATGGTGGCGATTTTGTTCTTCCGCCCGCAGGGGCTGTTCGGCCGGGCGGCGACCAAATGAGTGCTGCCGCGGCTTCGCTCGCGGCCGGCACCCGCTGGCAATGGTGGGAACTGGCGCTGCTGGCCGCGCTGCCGGTTTCATGGTTCGCCATCGGCGAGCACGCGCTGCTGGCCAACGAGATCGCGATCCTGGCGCTGTTCGCGCTGTCGCTCGATTTGATCCTCGGCTACGCCGGCATCATCTCGCTCGGCCACGCCGCCTTCTTCGGCTTCGGCGCCTACACCGCCGCGCTGTTCGCCAAGCATGTGATGCCCGACCCACTGGTCGGCATGGCGGTCGCGGTGGCAGCTGCGGCGGTGCTCGGCGCGCTCTCCAGCGTGCTCGTGATGCGCGGCTCCGACCTGGCGCGGCTGATGATCACGCTCGGCGTCGCGGCGCTGCTGTTCGAGCTGGCCAACAAGCTCGACCTCACCGGCGGCGCCGATGGCTTGCAGGGCGTCACCATCGGCCCGTTGCTCGGGCAGTTCGAGTTCGACCTCTATGGGCGCACCGCGCTGGCCTATTCGCTGGCGTTCCTGGTGCTCGGGCTGCTGCTGGCGCGGCGGGTCGTCAAGTCGCCGTTCGGCTGGTCGTTGCAGGCGATCCGTGACAACCGGCTGCGCGCCGAAGCGATCGGCCTGGACGTCAACCTGCGTCTGGGCGCGGCCTACACGCTGGCCGCGGCAATGGCCGGCGCAGCCGGCGCCTTGCAGGCCCAGACCACCGGCTTCGCGTCGCTCGACGGGCTCGACTTCCACCGCAGCGCCGACGTGATGCTGGTGGTCGTGATCGGCGGTGCCGGCTGGCTCTGGGGCGGGGTGCTCGGCGCGATCGCGTTCAAGCTGATGCACGACCTGCTGTCGGCCTGGACGCCGCAGTACTGGACGTTCTGGCTGGGGCTGTTCCTGGTGGTGCTGGTGATGGTCGGCCGCGATCGCTTCTTCAAGCCGTGGCTGTGGTGGAAGCGTTCATGAGCGTCGTACTCGAAACCCGCAATCTCGTGAAGCGCTTCGGCGGCTTCGCCGCGACGAACGACGTTTCGCTCAAGGTCGAGAAGGGCGCACGCCAGGCGCTGATCGGCCCGAACGGCGCCGGCAAGACAACGCTGATCAACCTGCTCACCGGCGTGCTCGAGCCCACTTCTGGCAGCGTGATTCTCGACGGCGAAGACATCACGAAGCTGCCCTCGCACCAGCGCGTGCGGCGCGGCATCGTGCGCACGTTCCAGATCAACCAGTTGTTCAACGAGTTGACGCCGCTGCAGTCGCTGGCGCTCACCGTGTCGGGCCAGCTCGGCATCAGCCAGCGCCTGTGGCGGCCGCTCGGCCACGACCCGCGCGTGGCTGAGCGCTGCGACGTACTGCTGCACCAGTTTCACCTTTCCGACGTGCAGGACCAGAAGGTTGCACTGCTCGCCTACGGCAAGCGGCGGCAGCTGGAAATCGCGACTGCGCTGGCCTGCGCACCGCGCGTGCTGCTGCTCGATGAGCCGGTGGCCGGCGTACCCGAGGGCGAACGGCAGCAGATCTTCGACATCGTCAATGCGCTGCCGGCCGAGGTGACGGTGCTGCTGATCGAGCACGACATGGACCTGGTGTTCAACTTCGCAAGGTCTCGGTGCTCGTGAATGGCGCGCTGTTCGCCGAGGGTGATGTGAAAAGCATCTCGACCGACCCGCGCGTGAAGGCGGTCTACCTCGGCGAGGGGCAGCATGGCTGATCTCTTGTTGCGCGTGGAAGGGTTGAAGTCAGGCTACGGCGAAGCCGTGGTCGTGCAGGGCGTGGACCTGGAACTGGAGAAAGGCCGCTCGCTCGCGCTGCTGGGCCGCAACGGCACCGGCAAGACGACGCTGCTCAACACGCTAGTCGGCGCGACGCGGCGCCATGCCGGGCGCATCCTGCTCAACGGGCAGGACATCGCGATGCTGCCCTCGCACCAGCGCGCCGCGGCCGG
>JANOVJ010000229.1:0-2907 GCA_031417295.1 bacterium
CGCAACTGCGCCCCCGACAGGTTCTGCCGGTCGGCGGGGTTGTAGCTCGGGTAGTTGGCGAGGGCCAGCACCTCGCCGGTCTGCACGTCGAGCACGACCACGCTGCCGGCCTTGGCCGTGTGCTCGATCACCGCGTCCCGCACCCGCTGGTAGGCGAAGAACTGGACCTTGGAATCGATCGAGAGCTCGATGTCCTGCCCGTCCACTGGCGCGACGCTGTCGCCGATGTCTTCAACCACGCGGCCGAGCCGGTCCTTGATCACGCGGCGCGAGCCGTTGCGGCCGAGCAGCTCTTTCTGGAATGCCAGTTCCACGCCTTCCTGGCCGCGGTCTTCGATGTTGTTGAAGCCGACCACATGCGCCGCGGCTTCGCCCTCGGGGTACTTGCGCTTGTACTCGCGCACCTGGTGCACACCCTTCAGCTTGAGCGCCGCCACCTCGGCCGCCATCGGCTCCTCGACCTGGCGCCGCAGCCAGGCGTAGTTGAGGTTGGCGCCGATCTTCGCGTTCAGCTCGGCCGGGCTATAGCCGAGTGCCTTGGCGAGCCTGGCACGCGCGGCGGGGTCGGCGTCCATGTCTTTCGGGATCGCCCAGATCGAAGGCACGGGCACGCTGGCGGCGAGGATCAGGCCGTTGCGGTCGGTGATGCGGCCTCGGCTCGCGGGCAGCTCGATCGTGCGCGCGTAGCGGGCCTCGCCCTGCGCCAGGAAGAAAGGCGCGTCGATGACCTGCACGTACAGTGCGCGCCCGAGCAGCACGCAGAACGCGCCGCCAACGAGCGCGACCAGGAACTTCGAGCGCCACGGCGGCGTCTTCGACGCCAGCAGCGGGCTCGACGCGTACATCACGCTGCGCACACTGGCGGCCTGCGCGGGCGGGCCGTTGCGTTTGCCCGGGCTCATCGCGCGCCCTCCGAAGCGGCCGAGGCCGCGGCCGCGGCTGGCAGCGTGTACGTCACATAGTTCGTCACCGCCGGCGTGGCGGTGCGCATGCCGAGCTGGCCGCGTGCCACCGTCTCGACCCGCGATGGCGTGGCCTGCGACTGCTTCTCGGCCTTCAGCCGCTCGAAGTCGGACTCGAGCTGGCGTTCCTCGGTCTGCGCCTTGTCGAGTGCGGCGAACAGGCGACGCGCGTCGTACGACACGTGCACGAGGTAGATGCTGGTGGCGAGCAGCGCCAGCAGCAGCAGCAGGTTCACGCGCGTCATGCCCAGGCCACGTCGGTGCGCTCAGCGACACGCATGATCGCCGAGCGCGCTCGCGGGTTGGCGCGCACTTCCGTCTCGCCCGGCTTCACCCGCGCCAGCGCATGCAGCCGCACCGGCGCGGGCTCGGCGAACGGCGCGCGACGGTCGAACACGGTCTTGCTGTGGCGCGCGATGAAGGTCTTGACGATGCGATCTTCCAGCGAGTGAAAGCTGATGACCACCAGCCTTCCACCCGGGCGCAGCAGCGCGAGCGCCGCGTTCAGCCCTTGTTCGAGCTCCTCAAGCTCGGCGTTGACGAAAATCCGAAGAGCTTGAAATGTGCGCGTTGCAGGGTTCTGGCCCGGCTCGCGGGTTTTGACCGCACGAGCCACGACTTCGGAAAGTTCCGTTGTGGTTCGAACAGCGAGCCCGCTTTCGCGGCGAGCCACAAGCGCCTTTGCAATCGAAACAGCAAACCGTTCTTCGCCGTAGTCACGTATCACCTCCGCGATCTGTTGTTGGTCGGCACGTGCCAGGAAATCAGCCGCGCTTTCGCCACGGGTCGGGTCCATGCGCATGTCCAGCGGGCCGTCGAAGCGGAAGCTGAAACCGCGCTCGGGGTCGTCGATCTGCGGGCTGGAGACGCCCAGGTCGAGCAGCACGCCGTGGACCTGGCCGATGCCGAGGGCCGCCAGTTCCTCGGCCATGCGGGCGAAGCGCGCGTGGCAGATCGCAAAGCGCGGATCGTCGATGCGTGTGTCGCCGGCATTGGCCGCAGCCACAGCGTCGGGGTCGCGGTCGAATGCGACAAGCCTCGCGTCAGGCGACAGCGCTTCCAGCAGCCGCCGCGAATGCCCGCCGCGGCCGAAGGTGGCGTCGATGTAAACGCCGTCGCCCGCGGTCAACAGCGCATCGACTGCCTCGACCAGCAACACCGTGGTGTGCTGCCAATCGGCTTTGCCGGGGGTCGCGGCCATCAGAAACTGAAGTCCTTGAGCACGTCGGGCATGTCCGACTGCATCACCTGCGCTTCGTGTTCGGCGTAGGCCGCGGCGTCCCAGAGCTCGAAGTGGCTGCCCATGCCGAGCAGCATCACGTCGCGCGTCAGCCTGGCCGAAGCACGCAGCTCGGGCGAGACGAGCACGCGCGACGCGCCGTCGATCTCGACATCCATCGCGTTGCCCAGGAACACCCGCTTCCAGCCGCTGGCCGACATCGGCAGCGCCGCCACGCGGTCGCGAAAGGCCTCCCAGGCCGGGCGCGGAAACACCATCAGGCAGCCCTGCGGGTGCTTCGTCAGCGTGAGTTGCCCGGCGGCGGTGGCCAGCAACACGTCGCGGTGACGCGCAGGCACGGCAACACGGCCCTTGCCATCCAGCGTCAGCGCCGAGGCGCCCTGAAACACGAAATTCGCCACCCCACCTCCGCCGCCGCCCAAGCCATGAAAAGCCACAAAAGTGCACTTTTCGCCACTTTAACGTATCGCCAGCAGGGAATCAATCAGCGCGGTAGAAAAAATCAATGAAATCAAATACTTAGCGCAGCTTTCGGAGATTGGTTCGAGAGAAATCTTCTGTAAAAATAAGGACTTGCGTTTGGCAGTGAAAGTGATGGGTGAGATTTGGCCCGGGCCGAGCCGGTGGCACAGAACGCCAATCACCTCAAACGCAGATCACCTCGACCCAATTCGGATCGCGCCCCACCGCGTGCTCGCCCACGGC
>JANOVJ010000230.1:0-5924 GCA_031417295.1 bacterium
GCCGAGATCCGCGAGCTGGAGAGGTTGCAGGAGGAGGGCAAGAAGGTGCCGCAGCTTTTTGTCGCCACCGGTGCGGCCAAGTGGAACGATCCCAAGGAGTTTCCGTGGACCATGGGCTGGCAGCCCAACTACCACACCGAAGCGGTGATCTATGCAAAGCACATTCTGCAGACCAAGCCGAACGCAAAGATCGGTGTGCTGTTCCAGAACGACGATTTCGGCAAGGACTACCTGAAGGGCCTGAAGGACGGCCTGGGCGACAAGGCCAAGGCGATGATCGTTGCCGAAGTCTCGTACGAGGCCAGCGATCCGACTGTCGATTCGCAGATCGTGCAGCTTCAGTCGTCCGGTGCCGACGTGTTCGTCAACATCGCCATTCCGAAGCCTGCCGCGCAGGCGATCCGCAAGGCCTACGACATCGGCTGGAAGGCGCAGCAGTACCTGACCAATGTCTCGCAGTCGGTCGGCACCGTGCTGACGCCGGCGGGCCTCGACAAGTCGATCGGCATCATTTCGTCGAATTACGGCAAGGACCCGACCGATCCGCAGTGGGACAACGACCCGCAGATGCTCGAGTGCGCGCCTTCATGAAGAAGTACTTCCCCGATGGCAGCCTGACCGATTCGTCGAATGCCTACGGCTACTCGGTCGCGCGCACCGTTGTCCAGGTTCTCAAGCAGGCCGGCGACAACCTGACCCGCGAAAACATCATGAAGCAGGCCGCAAGCCTGAAGAACTTCGACACCGGCATGGGCCTGCCCGGGATCCTCATCAACACCAGCCCGGCCGACTTCGCGCCGATCTCGGCCGTGCAATTGATGAGATTCGACGGCAAGAGCTGGGTCCGGTTTGGCGAGGTGATCGGCAAGTAGTTCGCTTCGGCGCGACGCTGCAAGGGCCGGCCGCGGGCGGCCTTTGCGTGGCGGTTCAAGGCGCTGGGGTGGCGTACGGGCGAACGACCTGCGGTGCCGAACCGTGGCCGAGGATGTGGCCTGCGGCAGCGGCCAGCGTAGCCGCGGAGCCGTTGTCGAGCGAGACGACGCGCGCGCCCGCGAAATCCTTGAAGTTCGTTTTCATCGACTTCAGGTAACCCGGGTCGTAGTGCGAATGCATCAGGTCGAGGAACACGTCGGCCACGCGCCCGGCGCGAGCGCCTGCCTGCCAGGCCTGCACCGTTTCGCGCCCGCGCAGCGCGAGCAGGCAGTCGAGCTGGCGGCAGAACAGCTCGACGTCGTGGACGAAAAATTCATAGTCCTGCAGCAGCAGGGCGAGCCGCCCGGCATCCGGCATCTCGACATGCAGGCAGCGCCCGTGCTCGCGCATCTGGCGGATCAACGCCTCGGGCACGCGCAGGTTGCCGACCTTCTTGCTTTCGCTCTCGATGTAGACCGGCCGCGCCGCGTCGAAGCGGCGCAACGCATCCCAGACCGCCGTCTCGAACGCCTTCTGCGACGGCTGCGGCCGGCCCGGCAGGATGCCGAGTACCGAGCCGCGGTGGCTGGCCAGGTCTTCCAGGTCGAGCACTTGCGCGCCGGCCTCGCGCAGCGCGCCAAGCAGGCGCGTCTTGGCGCTGCCCGTCTTGCCGCACACGACCTCGAACTCGAAGCGCGACGGCAGCGTCTCCAGCTCGCTCATCACCGCCGCGCGAAAGGCCTTGTAGCCGCCCTCGAGCAAGTGGGTGCGAAAGCCCATCTGATCGAAGAACCAAGCCATGGCCCCAGAGCGCTTGCCGCCGCGCCAGCAGTAGACCAGCGGCTGCCAGCCCTTGGGCTGTTGCATCACGTGGCGCTCGATGTGGGCCGCGATGTTCTTCGCCACCAGCGCCGCGCCGCGCTTCTTCGCCTCGAACGCCGAGACCTGCTTGTACTCGGTGCCGACGAGCTTGCGTTCCTCGTCGTCGAGCACCGGCCAGTTGACGGCGCCAGGCAGGTGGTCTTCGGCGAACTCGCCAGGCGAGCGCGCGTCGATCACGGCGCCGAAGGTGTCGAGTTGCGCGATGGCTTGCGGGGCGAGGAGGGTTTGAACGGTCATGGTGCGTGGGCGGCGCATTCGACGGCGCAACCGCGGCTCATGCCTTGGTCTTTCGCGTCAAGGCGGGCGACTTGTTTCGGTGGTAGGTCAGCGCCGCGGCAAGGCAGAAGCTCAAGTACTTCGTCGCCACGGTGTCCGATTCGTTGAACACGATGGCGCGATTGCCTTCGTATCTGAACTCCCCAGGAAACAGTGTTCTGAACGTGTCGACGAGATGGGTCTGGCAGTTGAAGTACACAGCGTACTGCGACGGGCTTGCCTTCTTCCAGCCGATGCGAACCGTGCTGCCGCTCTTGCTCTGAGCCGTGACATAGGCCGGCTCGCCCCACTTGAGCGTTTCCTCGATCTCGCCCACGCCAGCCGTGGCCGCGGCGGTCTCGAAGATGAGGTCGCGCAGCGCGAGCAGCCGCTTGCGCATGGCGGGCGGGTAAGCCGCAAAGGCCTGCTCCACGGCGGCGTTTTCGAAAGGTTTCATGGGCAACCTTGTTCAGGCAGGCGTTTTCAGCCGACATTGAGAAACCACTTGAGCACGCCCTTGGCGGCGAACCCCACCAGGCCGAAGCCGAGCCCGATCAGCAGCACGAAAGTGCCGAACCTGCCAGCCTTCGATTCGCGCGCAAGCTGCACGATGATGAACACCATGTAGAGCATGAACGCACCGACGCCGAAGGTCAGGCCGAACTGCGCGATCTGTTCTTCGGTGAAGCCGAACATGGTGGAACGTCCGCGTCAGGCCACGGTCGAACAGATTCGGTCTGGCCCGCAACCTAGTGACTTCACCGCACTGCAAGTGGAGCGAAACCAGCCGGGAGCGGGGTCGCCGACGGAGAGAATAGGAATTGGCTGAACGCAGTCGGCGACCCCGCTCCCGGCTGCAGGCCGTAGTGACTTCGCCACGAGCAACACAGGCCACAAGGGAAGACTCATCCTACGGCCCCTCCGGCAGCCCAGACGCATCCACCAGGTCGCGATACGCATGCCAACTCGCATGTCCCAGCAGCGGCACGACGATCACCAGCCCGAGCATCGCCGTCACCATGCCCAGCACCGTCAACAGCATGATCAACCCCGCCCACACGGCCATCGCCACCGGGTGCGCCATCACCACCCGCCAACTCGTCAGCACGGCAGCCAGCACACCGATGCGCCGGTCGAGCAGCAGCGGCATCGCGATCACGCTGGAGGCGAACATCGGCGCCGCCAGCACGCCGCCGAGCGCGAGCCAGGCCTCGAACAGCAACGAGTTGTCGCGCAGCACGACGACGCGCAAGAAGTCAGCCGGGTTGCGCACCGGCTCGGCGGCAAAGCCGGTGATCAGCGAGGCCGAAGTCAACACCCAGCCGGTGCCGGCCAGCGCGAGCAGCAGGCCGAACGCGACCAGCCGCCCATCGCGCGGCCGCCAAGCGTCGATGGCCGTGCGCAAGCCGGCCGGCTCGCAGCGCGACAACGCGCGGCTGATCGCGTAGAGGCCGGTTGCCAGCACCGGCGCCACGAGCAGGAAGCCCGAGAACGCACCGGCCAGCAACCAGAACTCGCCGCGTGCGGCCCACAGCAGCGCCGAGCCAAACAGCGCCAGCGCCGCGCCGTGCAGCAGGGCCGGGCCGGGGCAACGCAGCAGGTCTTTCCAGCCCAGCGCGAGCCAGGCCAGCGGGCGCAACGCCGCCAGCGGCTTGATGCTGACGCGGTGCGATTCGGTGAGTGCGGAGCCGGGCTTGTTCGCCATCGTCAGGGCGCCGTCACGGCGCGATCGCTTCGAGCAACTCGGTCTCGATTGCAATCTGCGCCCGGTTCTGTTGCAGCGCCGGGCCGTCGACAAGAAAGGTGTCCTCGACCCGCTCGCCGAGCGTGGTGATCTTGGCCAGTTGCAGGTTCACCTGGTGCCGCGCCAGCACCCGGGCGATGGCATACAGCAACCCGGTGCGGTCGCTCGCCGAAACGCCGAGCAGCCAGCGCTGCGCCCGCTCGTCCGGCCGCAGCGTGACGCGCGGCGTGACCGGAAAACTCTTGACCCGGCGCGACACCCGGCCGCGGCGCGGCTCGGGCAGCGGACCGACAGCCGCCAGCGCCAGCGCAAGCTGCGTCTCGACAAGCGCGATCAGGTCGCGCGACTGCAAATCGGTGTGCGGGCTGATGACCTGGAACGTGTCGAGCGCATAGCCCGCGCGCGAGGTGTGGACCTTGGCGTCGAGGATGTTGAAGCCCGCGCCGTCGAAATAGCCGCAGATGCGCGCGAACAGGTCGGGCTGGTCGGGCGCATAGACCAGCACCTGCAAGCCCTCGTCGATCGACGACGGCCGCGCCCGCACCACCGGCTTTGCGCTCTGCACATGCGGGTGCAGCACCCGCGCGTGCCAGGCGATGTCGCCCGCGTCGTGGCGCGCGAGGTAGCTGATCTCCAGCGTCTGCCACAACGCCGTCTCGACGCCGGTGGGCAGCGCCGCGAGATTCAGCATGTTGCGCGCCTCCACCTTGCGCGCCTCGATCTCGGCGTCCATGTTCGGGTGCGCGCCGCCGAGCGCGCGCAGGCTCAGCCGGTACAGGTCTTCGAGCAGCTTGCCCTTCCACGCATTCCAGACCTTCGGGCTGGTGCCGCGGATGTCGGCCACCGTCAGCAGGTAGAGCGCGGTCAGCCAGCGTTCGCTGCCGACGCGCTTGACGAAGGCCTGGATCACGTCCGGGTCGCTCAGGTCTTCTTTCTGCGCGACGCGGCTCATCAGCAGGTGGTTGAGCACCAGGAACTCGACCAGCGCAGCATCGTCGCGGCCAATGCCGTGGTCGCGGCAGAAGCGCCGGGCCTCGACCGTGCCCAGCTCGGAATGGTCACCACCGCGGCCCTTGGCCACATCGTGGAAGAGGGCGGCGACGTACAGCACCCAGGGCTTGTCCCACTGCGAAGCGAGCTGCGAGCAAAACGCGTACTCGTGGGCATGCTCCGGAATGAAAAAGCGGCGCACATTGCGCATCACCATGATGATGTGCTGATCGACCGTGTAGACGTGGAACAGGTCGTGCTGCATCTGGCCGACGATGCGCCGGAACACCCACAGGTAGCGCCCGAGCACGCTGGTCTGGTTCATCAGCCGGAAAGCGTGGGTCAGGCCTTCTGTTTGTTGCAGTATCTGCAGGAACAGGGCGCGGTTCGCCGGGTCCTTGCGGAACGCCGCGTTCATCACCTCGCGCGAGTTGTACAGCGCCCGCAGCGTGCGCGCCGACAGGCCCTGGATCCCGGGCGTCTGCTGGTAGACCAGGAAGGTGCGCAGGATCGCATGCGGCTCGCGCTGGTACAGGTCGTCGCTGGCCACTTCAAGCATGCCGGCGCGGTCGAGAAAGTGCGCGTCGATCGGGCGCATCGGTGCGTCTTGCGAACCGTTGACGCGCTCCTCGATGTTGAGCAGCAGGATCTGGTTCAGCTGCGTCACCGCCTTGGCCGCCCAGTAGTAGCGCCGCATCAGCAGCTCCGACGCCCGCACCGCCGGAGTCGAGGTGTAGCCGAAGCTCTCGGCCACGGCGTTCTGCAGGTCGAACACCAGCCGGTCCTCGCGCCGTCCGGCCACCATGTGGAGCCGCGCGCGAATGAGTTTGAGCAAGCCTTCGTTGCGCTGCAACTGCTTGACCTCGAATGCGGTGATCAGGCCCCGGGCCGCGAGCTCGTTCCAGTTCTTGCCCAGCCCAGCCGCACGCGCGACCCAGATCACGGCCTGCAGATCGCGCAGCCCGCCTGGGCTCTCTTTGCAATTCGGCTCCAGCGAGTAGGGCGAATCCTCGAACTTCTGGTGCCGTTGGCGCATCTCCAGTGTCTTCGCGACGAGGAACGCCTTGGGGTCCATCGCCGTGGTGTTGGCCACCCGGAAGGTGCTGAAGACGCGCCGCGAGCCGCAAACGAAGCGCGATTC
>JANOVJ010000231.1:0-8931 GCA_031417295.1 bacterium
GCTGAGCGTGGCCTGAATGCGGCCACTGGCCGCGACCTGGAGCGCTGGCCTTGCGTGCGTCAACGCCAGTGCGGCGGTCGCTCCGCGCGCACGATCGTGCCGATGCCCTGCCCGGAAAGGACACCAGGATGAAACCGGCCAGGTCGAAGCGTCGTGAGTGCCCCCTCTCCCGCGAGCGGGAGAGGGAGCCATGCGATGTGACCTCGTGCATGCGCTCAATGCGTCGTGGCTCGCACGAAGCGCGGTGGAGGGAGTGACCTGATGAGCGCGGCGCAGGAAACCAACGCCATGCCGATGGCCGGCCAGGCCAACGACCACTCCGCGCCGCAGGCGCCGGCCAAGCCCGCCAGCGGGCGCTGAACGTTCGCGAGGGTGACCCGCCGCCGAGGCGGTGGGCGCAGGGGTGGGGAGAAATGGCGAACGCAGGTTGCGACCACAGGCGGCGGGCGGGTCAACGTCGGCGACCGAACAAACCGCGCCAGCCCGCCGGCTCGTCGCGCGCCGCCGGGTGGCTGCGCGTCACCATCAAGGCGTCGGTCAGGTACAGCGCGTTCAACAAGCGGCTCGCGCGTTCGAGGCTCAGCCCCGGCCAGTGCGCCATCTCGCGCAGCGAAGCCGCTTCCTCGCGCAGGCGCAGCACCGCCGGCGCCAGCGCGCCAGGCGGCTCGGGCCGGTTCTCGCCCAGCCCTGCCGCGAGCCGGTAGGCGGCGCGGCCGGCAATCTCGTTCAGCAACACCTTGCGCGGGCCGTGCAGCGCGACCAGCCACAGCAGTGGCGACAGCGGCCGGTACTTGTCGAGCGCCGCAACCCGCTCGTGCAGCGCGTCCCCGGGCACGCGAACACCTGGCGGCTCGGTGCTGAGCAGCCGGTGGGTCGAGAAGCCTGCAGCGGTCTGCAATTGCGCCGCATCGCAAGGCGAGTGGTAGAGGCGCTGGCGGGGGAACAGCGTCACCGGCCAGACGAGCCCGCCGACCTGAACCGTCAGCAGCGCGGCCTCGCGGTGGCGCAGGCACGCAGCCATGACCTCGAGCACATCGTGCGAGGCAGCGTCGCGCTGCAATTGCCGCAGGTCGGCCAGCAGCGTCGTCGGCAACAGGGTCGCGCGGCCGCCCTGCGCCGACGCCGCAGCGGCCTCCTGGCCTTCGCGCATGCGTTCGTACTCGCTGATGCGCCACAGCGTGGAGCCTTCAAAGTCGCGCATCACCAGGTCGCCGGGCGATGCAGGTCAGTCGGGTCGCGGGCGCGCTGCGAGTGCGACAAGCTCTTCGCCCATCGCCATGCGGGTGGGCCGGCGTTCAATCGGCGTGGTAGACCGTGCCGTAGAACTTGTGCACGTTGGCGGCCCAGCTCTTGTCGGCCATCGACGGCCAGTGGTCCTTGTCGAAGCCCGGCGCGTCGTCGAGCGACTCCTTGTTCGCATCGAGCGTGAAGCGCTTGTTCTCGGTGTCGAGCGTGAGCGCTTTCCAGGGCACGGCGAAGAGCTTGTCGCCCAGGCCGAGGATGCCGCCGAACGAGAGCACCGCGTACTCGACCTTGCCCGAGGCCATGTCGATCATGAATTCCTTGATGTCGCCCAGGTCCTCGCCGTCGCGGTTGTAGACGTCGTTGCCGAGAAGCGTGTCGGCGCCCATGATTTCCGGGCCGGGGCCGCCGCTGGCGTTGGCGTACATGCCGAATTTGTCTCGTGTGACGTAGCTGCTGTCCATGGTCGTTCCTTGTGTCGTTGCGGGGTGGGTGTTGCGGCGCGAGTGACGGCGCCGGTTTGCGCAGGCCGGGGGGCCGGCGCTGGCTGTCGAAATGATGCCGCTGCGGCCGGCGCGGTGAAACCGGATGCCACGCCAGCCGCGTGTAGGAGGGCGCCTGCACCGGCGTGGCGACGAACAGCGCCCGGCTCACGCTCGTGAAGGGAGGCTTGCGCTGCATCGCGACGGCGCGTGCGCTGTCGGTCGCGACGGTGCGCAGCATGAAGCAGAACCCGGTCTTCGCCTTCGCCTACAACCCACTCGGCATCCCGCTCGCTGCCGGCGTGACCGCGCTCCTGGCGGTCAGACCCGGCTGGGCGCCGCGGCAAGTGCTTCGGCGGCTGCCACCGACGCGCTTCTCGGCCACCGTCACCTGGCAGTGGAGCTCGTTGGCGCTGTGTGCTCCAGCGCACAGAACTTGCTGCCGCATTGCTCTAGGCTCAGGCGCGTTGTGCTCGGACGCTCCCCCTTTTCAACGAGAGATGCCATGGCACACGACGCGAAGCACGCCCCCGGCACGGCCAGCGCCCAGCAGGCCGAGGCCGTTCGAAACGTCTGGCAGAAGATGCCGGCCGCCATGAAGGGCATCGCCGAGATGGCGCCAACGACGCGGGCCGATGCCGTGGCCGGCGTGACAACACGGGCCACGCAGAACATGCAGGCCATGCAGCCGTCCGTGCTGCGCAAATAGCACAGGAACATCACCATGATGAACAGCGTCAGTAACCTCGTGGGTTCCAGCATCGTCGCCACCGACGCCGAGATCGGGCACATCAAGGAGGCCTATTTCGACGACCGCTTGTGGGTGCTGCGCTACCTTGTCGTCGATACCGGCGATTGGCTGTCCGGGCGCGAGGTGCTGATCTCGCCGTATGCGGTGACGCAGCCGCTGGGCAGCGGCAAGATCGTCGACG
The DNA here is from genome assembly GCA_031417295.1 of bacterium. GTDB lineage: Bacteria > Pseudomonadota > Gammaproteobacteria > Burkholderiales > Burkholderiaceae_C > CAIKUF01. Next base: position 2,657 of record JANOVJ010000231.1, read on the forward strand.
TGTCGCTGACCCGGGCGCAGGTGAAGGCGAGCCCGGACATCGACACCCACAAGCCGGTCTCGCGCCGGCAGGAACAGCAACTCCTGCGCTATTACGCCTACCCCGACTACTGGGAAGGCGACGGGCTGTGGGCGATGGGTGCGGTGCCGATGCTGCCGCTGCCGCCGCCGATGGAGACCGGGCTGGCCGCCGCGGCCGAAGCCGAAGCGCGCCAGCAGGAGCGCGATGTGCCTGCCGAGGATGTGCACCTGCGCAGCAGCGCCGCCGTGACCGGCTACGACATCCAGGCCAGCGACGGCAGCATCGGCCATGTGAAGGACTTCATCCTCGACGACGAATCCTGGGCCATCCGCTACCTGCTGGTCGACACCCGCAACTGGTGGCCGGGCGGCAAGAAGGTGCTGCTCGCCACGCATTGGATCGAACGCATCGACTGGGCCGAATCGACCGTCCACGTCAAGCTCACGCGCGAGCAGATCAAGAACAGCCCGCCGTACGATGAAGACTCGTCGATCGACCGCGAATACGAGAAGCGCCTGCACGCGGCGTACAGCCGGGAAGGTTACTGGGCCTAGCGGCCGAGCCAGCGCAACCGCTGTCTAGTGTGAACGCAGACCTCGATGTCGGGCACGAGGGCCACGTGGCCTTCCCACACGAACGCCGACCGGAAGGCTTTCGAGTTCGCGCGCTTCATATGAAGCCGCGGCGTTCACCGCGCCTTCAGCGCAGCATGAACCGCCGCTTCAAGCTGCTCCAGCCCGAAAGACACATCGACCGGCGCGCCGTTGAGGAAGAAGGCCGGTGTGGCGCGCAGGCCGCTTTGCTCGCCCGCGCGCCGGTGCTCCTGCACCCGTTGGGTGTAGATGCGGTCGCCCATCTCGGCGTTGAAGCGGGTCATGTCGAGCCCGATCGCCTGCGCATACCCGGCCAGGGCCGGCAGCGCCAGGTGATGCGTCTGGGTGAACAGCAGGTGGTGCATCTCCCAGAACCTGCCCTGCGCGGCTGCGGCTTCGGCGGCCTCGGCCGCCAGCTCGGCGTGAGGGTGCACGTCGAGCAGCGGAAAGTGGCGGAACACCAGGCACAGATGCTCGCCGAAAGCCTCGACCAGGTGTCGCGTCAGCGGTTCGGCCTGCATGCAGGTCGGGCATTCGTAGTCACCGTACTCCAGCAGCGTCAGGCGGGCGTTCGGGTCGCCCAGGACGTGTTCGGCCGCGGGCAGGGCGCCCTCGCGAGTGCCCTGGCCCGTCTCGCCGCGGTGCACGCTGGTGGTGTTCTCGATCATGCTGAACCTTTCAAATCGGGTGGGAGCGAACGGCCGGAGTTCCTTCATCTGCGAGGAGGCTTGCGCCCGAGCATCCTGAGGTTCCGCAGGGCGGTCTGTTCGTTCGCGCACGAAGCGCCCGTCAACGGGCCGTCGCGGGCCTGGCCGCTGCGGCGGCCTCGGTGCTAAAGGCCGCCAGGCCTTCCAGCACCGCCTGCACCGCGCGATTGGCGGCCGCGACGCCGCCCGGCGGATCGTCGCTCGTGGCGGGCACCGTCTGGTCGAACTCGCGCCACGCGATCACGCGCCGGGTCGCGCCGTCGAGCACATAGGCGCGCAACGTGAAACGGACCCGGCTCGGCGCCTCGCCGAACTCCTGCTGCAGGCGCACGATCTCGGTGTCCAGGCGCAGCTCGCCGGCCACGCCGCTGGCTGCGGGTACAACGGCGCGGAAGCTCCCGGTGCCTTCGACCGCCGCGACGATCAGCGGCGCGAGCATGCGGGCCGGCGTGTCGGCCCACTCGCTGCGCGCGAAATGGTCGAGCCGGTGCGGCTCGCGCACATAGACCATGTGCCGGCTGTCGAACCCGGCCGCCGCACGCGGTGGCTGCACCAGCAGGGTGGGCGCCGCGGCCGACGCGCTCGGCGGCCTGGGCGTCGCGTTGGCAGGCCCGGCTGGTGCGCCGTCGAGGACGTAGCTGGCCGCCGGCGGTGTCGGCGCGGGAAGCAGAGCGCTGCAGCCACTGGCCAGCACCCACCCGGTGCCGGCCGCCCAGCGCCGCAGCGCGCAGGTAAGAGTGAGCTTGTTCACCGCTGCCTCGATTCCGATGCCGCTTCGCCCGGCCCGTCGGCGACGGGGCTGGAGCCGCGCAAGAGGCTGGCCGGGTCGCGCGCGGTCTGCTCGCTCAGCCGCCTGAGCGACAGCGAGAGGTCGTTCATTTCGCCCAGCAACTGCTGCACCTGTGGCAGCGTTTCGGCGCTGAAGCGCTGCACGTCCCCGCCCACGGCGCCCACCGTCTTGGCCGCGCTGGCGCCGGCCAGCGCGACCTCGTTGCCGGCCTTCTCGACCGCGTCGGCGCCGCGGCCCACGCGCTCCAGCAGCGGGCCGGCGCGTTCGATCAGCGGCGTGAGCCGTGCCGTCGCGCGGGCGCTGTTGTCCAACGTGCGCGCCGCGCCCACGAGGGCGGCATCGATCTCGGCCTTGCGTGCGGCCACCGTGCGCGACACCGCAGCGATGTCGGCCAGCGCGCTCTTCAGCGCAGCCTGGTTCTCGGTGCTGAGCAGGGTGTCGATGTTGCTCGACGTGCGATCGAGCTTTTCGAGCACGCCCGTCAACACGTTCTCCAGCCGGGCACTCAGCGAAGGCTTGGTGTGGATCACCGGATAGGGTTCGCCCGCGCTGGCCAGCAGCGGCGGCGAGCTGGCATTGCCGCCGCCGAGTTCGACATAGGCGATGCCGGTCAGGCCCTGCGTCTTCAGCACCGCCAGCGTGTCCTTGTTGATCGGCGTCCCGCGCTCGATGGCGAACAACAGCCGCACATGCTGCGGGTTGGCCGGGTCGAGCTGGATGTCGCGCACCTTGCCGACCTCGACCCCGCGGTACTTGACCGGCGCGTCCAGGCTCAGCCCCGACACCGACTCCTCTTCGATCGCCAGGTAGAGGTCGTACTTCTTCTTCAACGCGCCGCCCGAGGCGAGCCACAACACCGCGGCGACCAACACCGCGCCAAGCAACAGCACGAAGGCGCCGACGACCGCATGGTTCACCTTGGTTTCGATGTCGCCTCCCCGTTCGTTGCGCCGGTCGGCAGCGCAGCCACGCGCCGCTCTTGCACTGCGGCGGCCCGCCCACGCGACCCGTCGAAGAACTGGCGGACGGCGGGCTTGGCGCTGCGCGAGAGCTCGGCCATCGAGCCGATGCCTTGCACCGTCCCGTCGGCGAGCACGGCCACCCGGTCGGCCACCTGCCACAGCAGGTCCAGGTCGTGGGTGATCATGAACACGGTCAGCCCGAACAGGTCGCGCAGCTCGCGCACCAGGTCGTCCACGCCTTCGGCGCTCACCGGGTCGAGCCCGGCGGTCGGCTCGTCGAGGAACAGCAGTTCGGGGTCGAGCGCCAGCGCGCGCGCCAGCGACGCCCGCTTCAGCATGCCGCCGCTCAGCTCGGCCGGGTACTGCGCGCCGACCTCGGGCGGCAGGCCCGTCATGGCCAGCTTGGCCATCGCGATCTCGTCGATCAGTGCGTCGCCGAGCGCGGTGTGCTCGCGCAACGGCAGGCCGATGTTTTCCTTCACCGTCAACGCGCCGAACAGGCCGCCGTGCTGGAACATCACGCCCCAGCGCTGGCGCAGCGCCAGCGCGTCGTCGTCGTCGAGTGCGGTCAGTTCGGCGCCGAGCACCCGAATGGAACCCGACGTCTGCGATTGCAGCAGGATGATCTCGCGCAGCAGGGTCGACTTGCCCGATCCGCTGCCGCCGATCAAGGCAAAGATCTCCGCGCGCTTCACGTCGAGGCTGACGTCGGAGTGCACCACATGCGCGCCAAAGCGGGTCGACACGCGGCTGACCTCGATCACCGTTTCGGGGGCCGGTGCAGCGTTGGCCATCTCAGTGCACGCCCGGCCGCCCGAAGGGCACTGAGCGCCCCTCGGGGGCAGCGAACGAAGTGAGCTTGGGGCAGTTCATCCTAAAGGTCCAGCGCGCTGAAGACGACCGAGAACAAGGCATCGGCCACGATCACGAAGAAGATCGACTGGACCACGCTGCGCGTCGTCTGGCGGCCCACGCTGTCGGCGCCGCCCCGGGTGCGAAAGCCCTGGAAGCAGCCGATCGTCGCGATGATGGCTGCGAACACGGGCGCCTTGCCGACGCCGACCAGAAACGTTGTGGTGCCGACGGCCTTGGGGAAACGATCGACGAATTCGGTGTAGTCCACGCCGAGCTGGGCCCAGCCCATCAGCATCCCGCCGACGACGCCGAGCACGTCGGCAAACACCGTCAGCAGCGGCAGCGCGAACACCAGCGCGACGATCTTGGGCAGCACCAGCATCTCCAGCGGGCGGATGCCGAGGGTGCGCATCGCGTCGATCTCCTCGGTCACCGCCATCGTGCCGATCTGCGCCGCGTAGGCCGACCCCGAGCGCCCGGCGACGATGATGGCGGTGATCAGCGGCGCGAACTCGCGCAGCATCGAGACCCCGACCAGGTCGACGACATAGATGTTCGCGCCGTACTGGCGGAGTTGATCGGCGCTCTGGTAGGCCACCACCACGCCGAGCAGGAACGACAGCAGGCCGACGATGGGCAGCGCGTCGAAGCCGGCGCTGCGGATGTTGAAAAGGATCGGCCGCCAGCGCAGCCGCGACGGGTGAGCGACGCAATGCGTCAGCGCCAGCGCGGTCTCGCCGACGAAGGAGAGAAGCGCGACGACTTGCTCGAACACGCCTGCCGTGCCGCGACCGACACGCTCGAACAGCGACGGAGGCGGCCTTGCAGCGGAAGGCGGGCGTCGGGCCTGCTCGGCGACCTGGCGGTCCACCGTCTCGGCGAGCTTCGCGAAGGCGGGGCGCAGGCCCTGAAGGGCGACCCGGCGGCCGTCCTCGCGCTGCCGGCGCAGCCACTGCTGCAACACCCAGGCGCCGGCCGTGTCCAGCGCGGCGATGCCTGCGCCATCGGCCACGGCGTCCGGGCCGGGGGCAAGCTGGAGCGCTGCGAGCTGGTGCTCGATGCGGCCCATGCCGAGCGCGGTCCACGCGCCCGACAGCGCGATCTGGTTCGGGCTCGGCTGCGCAACTGCGGCGGGTTCGGGTGCGGTCGGCTTCATCGGTGAAGCGCAAGCTAGCGCAACGGCCGGGCGCGGTCTGTGCGAAAGCAGACAGAGCGGCAGACAGAGCGGCCGGGCCCGGATCGGGCCGGCAGCGCGGGCGCGGCAGTTCACGGGCTGCTCTGTTCGCCGGCCGCATCTCTGGCGATGGCAGCGCGGCCCCGCTCCTAGACTCGGCCGCCGATTCACCCCCAGCGAAAGAGCGCCATGGCGCGAATGGCCTGCGCCGTCTCGGGGCGGATGCCTTCGCCGATCAGCAGGCCCCGCGACTCGCGGATCAGCAGCAAGGCCACCCCCGCGAGCAGCAGCCCGATCAGCAGCGAGGCCACGCCGTCGAGTACCGGCATTTGCAGGCGGTGGCTCAGCGCGATGCCGGTGGCGGCGATGGCCAGCCCGATCAGCGCCGCCGCGTCTTCGGCCAGCACGGTGTAATGGGTCGGGTCCTTGCTTCGGTGCAGCGCCTCCCAGAACGGCGTCTGGCCGGCCTGGCGAAGGAACAGCCGCAGCGCGACGACGAAGCTGGCGCCCTCGAACACGGCGGCGGCGCCGAGCACGACGTAGTTCCACGTCGGGTCGTGCAGCGGCTCGGGGTGGCGAATGTGCTGCACGCCCTCGTAGAACGAGATCCCGCCGCCAAGGCCGAAGATCAGCACCGCGACGATCAGGCCCCAGAAGTAGAGTTCCTTGCCGTACCCGAACGGATGTTCCGGCGTGGCCGGCCGCTGGCTGAGCCGGATGCCCACGAGCAGCAGCACGCCGTTGAAGCTATCTACCGCGGAGTGGATGCCTTCGGACAGCATGGCCGAGCTGCCGGTGATGCCGGCGACCGTGAACTTGGTGGCGGCGATCGCCACGTTGGCCGCGATCGCGCCGTAGATCGCGACTTTCTATTGCGCCACGAAGCTCAGGCAGGGTCCGCCACCCGCCGCCGAGTGAACAGCATGTCGGTTGGCGACGGGCGCATCGAAATCAGCGGGTCGGCCGTCTGCTCGAAGTGATAGATGCTCTCGTTCAGGTAGCGCGCCACCTCCAGAATGTCGGCGTCGGTCCACCCCAGCGAGGCCACTGCCTGCCAGCGCCGCACCTGCGCCTTGAGGGCTGACCACTGGGTGACGACCCGATTGTCGCGCCAGTGCATCTCCGACGTGTGGCAGGCAATGCAGTGCGTGGCATAGAGCAGTTCGCCCGCAT
>JANOVJ010000232.1:0-1696 GCA_031417295.1 bacterium
CACGCCCGTGACGAGGTTGAAGGTGGTCGATTTACCCGCGCCGTTGGGCCCGATCAATCCCATGATCTGGCCGGCGCGGACCTGGAAGCTCACGTCGTTCACGGCGACGAGGCCGCCGAATTCCTTGCGCACCGCCTGCACGTCGAGCACCACCTCGCCGGGCGCCGGCCGGGGCCGCTCGGGCAGCGGCGGCGCGTCGTGCCAATCCACCGTGCGCTGCACCCGCGGCAGGCGTTGCTCGATGAAGGCCCACACGCCGTCGCGGGCGTATTTCAGCACCAGCACGAGCAGGATGCCGAAGACGATCACTTCGTAGTTGCCGCTGGCCCCCATCAGCTTGGGCAGCCAGGCCTGCAACTGGTCTTCGAGGATCTTGACCACGGCCGCACCGGCGAGCGCGCCCCAGACATGGCCGACGCCGCCGATCACGGCCATGAACAGGTACTCGATGCCCATCTTCAAGCCGAACGGTGATGGGTTGACCGAACGCTGGAAGTAGGCGAACAGCCAGCCGGACACGCTGGCCAGCAGCGCAGCGATCAGGAACGCGGTGACCTTGTAGCGGAAGGTATCGACGCCCATCGCCTCGGCCATCGTCACGCCACCCTTCAGGGCCCGCAACGCACGGCCGGTGCGCGAGTCGAGCAACTGCGCGAGGCCGATCGCGGCGAGCACGACGATCAGCCACAGCAGATAGAAGAAATTGCGCCCGGTGTTGAGCTCGATCGCGAAGAAGCTCATCGCCGGCACGCCGAGCAGGCCGTCGTACTTGCCGAGCGCCTCCATGTTGCCGAGCAGGTAGTACAGGCTCAAGCCCCAGGCGATCGTTGCCAGCGGCAGGTAGTGGCCCGACATGCGCAGCGTGATCCAGCCGAGCACCAGCGCGACGGTGGCCGTGATGACGAGGCCGGCGAATACCGTCAGCCAGGGCGAGACGTTGTAGGTCAGCGTCAGGTACGCGGCGGTGTATGCGCCCAGCCCGACGAAGGCCGCCTGGCCGAACGAGGTCAGGCCGGCCACGCCCGTCAGCAGCACCAGCCCGAACACGACCAGCGTGTACAGGCCGATGTAGTTGGCCTGCGTGATCCAGAACTCGGGCACCGGCAACTGCGGCAGCAGCGCGAGCAGGATGCAAAAGGCGATCAGGAAGCCGCGACGGAAGCGTGAAGCGTGCATCGCGTTCACTCCTCTTCGTCGTCGTGCGGATGCTGAAACGAGCGCCACAACAGCACTGGCAGGATGAGCGTGAACACGATCACTTCCTTGAACGCGCTGGCCCAGAACGAGCCGAAGGATTCGATCAGGCCGACGAACACTGCGCCCAATGCCGCCGCCGGGTAGCTCGCCAGCCCGCCGAAGATCGCGGCGACGAAACCCTTCAGGCCGATCAGGAAACCCGAGTCGTAGAACAGTGTTGTCGTCGGCCCGATCAACAAGCCCGACAGCGCGCCGATGAACGCCGCCAGCGCAAAGCTGAGCTGGCCGGCGCCGGTGGTCGAGATGCCCATCAGCCGCGCGCCGAGCCGGTTCACCGCGGTCGCGCGCAAGGCCTTGCCGTACAGCGTGCGCTCGAAGAACAGCCACAGGCCGAGCATCAGCGCCAGCGAGACCAGGAAGATGATGATCGTCTGGCCCGACAGCGTGAGCGCGCCGGCGCTGAAACGTGCGTCCCAGAAGCTCGGGTTGCGAAAGCCCT
>JANOVJ010000233.1:0-5078 GCA_031417295.1 bacterium
GCCGCCGGTATGGCCACCAAACCCGCCCGGCGCCGACAGGCCGTGTCCGGTCATCGGCAGCGCGCCGCTGCCGTGGCCCGAGGCGCCGCCCGAAGCGCGCGCGCGGGCCTGCCCGCCCGGCCCCGAAGGCGCGCCGACGTCGGTCTCGAAGCCGCCCGGGCGGCTGGTCATGAATGTGAGGCGCCGGATCAGCGACATCATTTCGGCGTCGGCCACGCTCTGCGCGCCCGACCCGCGGCTGGCACGGCCTGGGCCGGACGGCCCGAACGCCGCGGCGCCGCTGCCGCGGCCGGAGTGCCCGCCCGCGCCGCTGCCCATGCCAGTGCCACCGGCCAGCCCGGACTCCGCGAACCGGCCACCGCCGCCGCGCGAAGCGGCCTCGCCCCGGCCGCTGTCGAACCCGGCGGCGTTGCCGCTGGCGCCGAAGTGGCTGCCTGGCGACCCTGAAAGGTGGCCTTCGTCGCGCGGCAGCGTGGCGTAGCCGGAAGTGACGCGGTCGTTACCCGGGCCCTCGACCCCGCGCACGCTCAGGTGCACCGGCTGCACGCCGCGGGCCTTCAGATCGCTCACGATCTCGGCGTAGCACAGGCGCATGCCCTTGGCCATCAGCGGGCCGAGTTCGCGCGCCAGGAGCTTGCGGGTGTCGCGCTCGGGCGATACCGCCTCGATCGCCTGGAACAACGCGGCGCCAATCTGGTCGGGCCGGAACGGGTCGCGCTCCTGGTCGGCGCGGCCGATGCGCAACAGCGCTCCCATGAAGGCTGCCGTGTCGCGCAGTTCCCATTCGCACTCGTGCGCGATGGTCTGGCTGATGCGGTCGGAGAACATCCGTTCCTCGACCTCTTCGTCCTCGACCAGGCTGAGCGTCTCCCAGCTCGCGCCGGCCAGGTGGCGGCTCGGGTCGTGGCGCGGGTTGATCTCTTGCATGACCTTGTCGCGCAAGCTGTCATCGAAGCTGCGGCAGAAGGTGGGCATCTGGTGGCGCAGGTCGCCCTGGGCCAGCAAAAAGGCGTCACGTTCGTAGACCCGCGCCGCCGCCGAGGCCATGCCGCCCAGCAGCTCGACCGCGCGTGCGGCGGCCGACGCGGCCGTCGCCGCGATGTGGCCGAGCGCCGCGTCGAGGGCGGCTTGAGTGCGGGGGTCGGTCGGGTTCATGTCGAACAGGGCCGCTCGGCGCAGGGCTGGGCGGCCCTTGAAAGCATCGCGATGGGTGCCGTCGGAGAGCCAGGGATGGCCCGTTATCGGCCGGCGACCGGCGAATCTGAACCCGCCCCCAAGGCCGCCGTGCTACTTGCGCAGCGCGTCGCGGATTTCACGCAGCAACACCACGTCTTCGGCCGGGGCGGCCGGTGCCGCCGCAGGCGCGGGCGCTTCGTTCTTCAGCCGGTTGATCTGGCGAACCATCATGAAGATGATGAAGGCCAGGATGATGAAGTTGATCGCCACGGTGAGAAAGCTGCCGTAGGCCAATACCGCGCCACCCTTCCTGGCCTCGACCAGCGTGGTCGCCGTTTGCCCGACCAGCGGGATGTAGTAGTTGGAGAAGTCCAGCCCGCCAAAGACCTTGCTCACCAGCGGCATGATCAGATCGCCGACGATGGAGTCGACGATTTTGCCGAAAGCGCCACCGATGATCACGCCGACCGCGAGGTCGATCGCGTTGCCCTTGACCGCAAACTCCTTGAATTCCGCTGCCATACCCATGTCAATCGCTCCTGAAGGTTGTTGTCGATGATGCGTTCGGTTCCAGCGCCAGAGTGTGCGCCGCGGTGCGAAGTATTGCCTACCGCGGTGGCCGGTCAAGCCGTGGTTGGCCTGCCGGCCCGGGCCCGTTCTGTGGAGCAGGCGAAGGTGGACTCTCCGCTAGAATCACGGGTTGCCCCTGAGTGGCAGTGAATAAAAGTCTGTTTCGAGGACCCTCATGAGTGACCAGCAAGTCGACAAAGGCCGCCGCAACTGGGTGGCCATCAGCTGTGGTTTCGGCGCCGTGGGCGGCGTGGCAGCGGCCATTCCCTTCGTCAGCACGTTCCAGCCTTCGGAGCGCGCGCGCGCCGCCGGCGCGGCGGTCGAGGCCGACATCGGCGCGATCAAGCCAGGCGAGAAGCTCACCGTTGAATGGCGCGGCAAACCGGTCTGGATCGTCCGCCGCACGCCCTAACAACTGGCCGACCTGCCCGGGCTCGACGCCCAATTGGCCGACCCGAATTCGCTGCGCAAACCCGACGAGCTGACGCCCGAGTTCGCCCGCAACGGCTGGCGTTCGCGCAAGCCCGAGTTCCTGGTGGTGGTGGGCATCTGCACCCACCTTGGCTGCTCGCCCACGGCCAAGTTCCTGGCCGGGCCGCAGGCCTCGCTGCCCGACAACTGGGAAGGCGGGTTCCTCTGCCCCTGCCACGGCTCGACCTTCGACATGGCCGGCCGGGTGTTCAAGAACAAGCCCGCGCCCGACAACCTCGAGGTGCCGCCGTACGTGTTCCTGTCCGACACGCGCGTTCTCATCGGCGCGGACAAGGTGGCCTGACGGCTCGGGCTCGACCCTTCACGAGATCAAGACATGGCTGAATTCAAGCAAGCACCCGCCAACGCCAACGTGGCCGAGAAGGCTTTGAACTGGGTCGACAACCGGTTCCCGCTGACCAAGCTGTGGAACGACCAGTGGGGCCAGTACTACGCGCCGAAGAACTTCAACTGGTGGTACATCTTCGGCTCGCTGGCGATGTTTGTGCTGGTGATGCAGATCGTGACCGGCATCTTCCTGACGATGCACTACAAGGCCGACGCCGCGCTCGCGTTTGCCTCGGTCGAGTACATCATGCGCGACGTGCCCTGGGGCTGGCTGATCCGCTACATGCACTCCACCGGCGCGTCGGCGTTCTTCATCGTGATCTACCTGCACATGTTCCGCGGGTTGATGTACGGCAGCTACAAAAAGCCGCGCGAGTTGATCTGGATCTTCGGCTGCGCGATCTTCCTTTGCCTGATGGCCGAGGCCTTCATGGGCTACCTGCTGCCCTGGGGCCAGATGAGCTACTGGGGCGCCCAGGTGATCGTGAACCTGTTCGCCGCCGTGCCCTTCATCGGCCCCGACCTGGCGCTGTTGATCCGCGGCGACTACGTGGTCGGCGACGCGACGCTGAACCGTTTCTTCGCCTTCCACGTGATCGCCGTGCCGCTGGTGCTGCTGGGTCTGGTGGTGGCGCACCTGATCGCGCTGCACGAAGTGGGCTCGAACAACCCCGATGGCGTCGAGATCAAGGCCAAGCGAGGCCCGGATGGCCACCCGCTGGACGGCATCCCGTCGCACCCGTACTACACGGTGCACGACATCTTCGGCGTGGTGATCTTCCTCACCATTTTCTCGGCGATCCTGTTCTTCGCGCCGGAGCTGGGTGGCTACTTCCTCGAGTACAACAACTTCATCCCGGCCGACCCGCTGAAGACGCCGCTGCACATCGCGCCGGTGTGGTACTTCACGCCGTACTACTCGATGCTGCGGGCCACCAACGACCTGATGATCAACCTCTTCGCCGGCATCGTCGCGCTGGCGGTGGCCTTCACGATGCTGCGCAGCCGCTTCAGCGGTGCCGTCAAGGTGGCGCTGCTGGCGGCGGGCATCGTCGCGGTGGTGCTGCTCAAGACCTTCGACGCCAAGTTCTGGGGCGTGGTGGTGATGGGCGGCGCGGTCATCATCATGTTCTTCCTGCCCTGGCTCGACCACAGCGAAGTCCGCTCGATCCGCTACCGCCCGGGCTGGCACAAATACGTCTATGGCGTGTTCATCGTCTTCTTCCTGGTGCTCGGCTACCTGGGCGCTCAACCGCCCTCGGAAGTGGGCAACTACGTGTCGCAGATCGGCACCCTGATCTACTTCGGCTTCTTCCTGCTGATGCCGTGGTGGAGCCGTCTTGGCGAGTTCAAGCCGGTGCCCGAGCGCGTGACGTTTGTGCCGCACTGAACCCGGATCCGCACATCCACATGAAAAAACTCCTCATCACTTTGTTGGCCGCGTTTGGCTTCGCCGGTGCTGCGCAGGCGAGCGAAGGCGGCATCCAGTGGGACAAGTTCCCGGTCGAAAAAATGACCGATATGCCGTCGCTGCAGCATGGCGCCAAGCTGTTCGTCAACCACTGCCTGAACTGCCACTCGGCGGCGTACATGCGCTACAACCGGCTGCGCGACCTGGGCCTGACCGAAGACGAGATCAAGAAGAACCTGATGTTCGCGACCGACAAGGTTGGCGACACGATGCACGTTTCGCTGAACCCGCTGCAGGCCAAGGAATGGTTCGGCGGCGTCCCGCCCGACCTGACGCTCGTCGCCCGTTCGCGCGCCGCGATCGGCCAGGGTTCGGGCGCTGACTACCTCTACACCTACCTGCGCAGCTACTACCGCGACCCTAAACAGGCGACCGGCTGGAACAATCTGGCCTACCCGAACGTCGCGATGCCGCACGTGTTGTGGCAGTTGCAGGGCCAGCGCGTGGCCACGTTCGCCGAGCAGAAAGACCCGCACGACCCGACAAAAACCACGCACAGCTTCGCTGGCTTCGAGCAGACCTCGCCGGGCACGATGACGCCCGCCCAGTACGATGAGTCGATCGCCGACCTGGTCGGCTTCATGCAGTGGATGGCCGAGCCGAACCAGGCCTTGCGGGTGCGCCTGGGCGTCTGGGTGCTGCTGTTCCTGTCGCTATTCGCGGTGGTCGCCTGGCGCCTCAACGCGGCGTACTGGAAAGACGTGAAGTAGCCCTCATCTGCATTGGGGCCGTTGCGGCCCTGGACCTGCCGCGCAGTGCACGGACTCCTCTCCGCCGCACTGCGCCTTTGTTTTTTGTTTGACGACCTCGTCAAGACCCCAAGGAGCCCACGCTCATGATGGTGCTTTACTCCGGAACGACCTGCCCCTATTCGCACCGCTGCCGCTTCGTGCTGTTCGAGAAGGGCATGGACTTCGAGATCCGCGACGTCGACCTGTTCGCCAAGCCCGAAGACATCGCGCTGATGAACCCGTACAACGAGGTGCCGATCCTGGTCGAGCGCGACCTGATCCTGTACGAGTCGCACATCATCAACGAGTAC
>JANOVJ010000234.1:0-4732 GCA_031417295.1 bacterium
CGCCCACCGCCTATGCTCTGGCCCTGCTTTGCCGGAGACTGGCCGTGAAACAAGACATCAGGACGCGCAGGCTTCCCGACCGCGATGCCGCGCTGGCGCAGTACCGGCGCCGTGCCGGCGTCTACGATCTGGAGCTCGCGCTGTTCGAGCCGATCCGCCGCCGCGCCATCGCGCAGCTCGCGCCGCAGCCCGGGGAGGTGGTGCTCGACGTCGGCTGCGGCACCGGCCTGAGCTTCGCGCTGCTGGAGCAGGGTCTCGGCACGGCCGGGCGCATCGTCGGCATCGAGCAGAGCCCCGAGATGATCGAGCGCGCTCGCCAGCGTGTGCGCGAGCAACGCTGGCGCAACGTCGAGCTGCTGTGCTCACCGGTCGAGTCGGCCGAGATCCCGCTGCTCGCCGACGCCGCGCTGTTGCACTTCACGCACGACATTCTTCAGCGGCCCGAAGCCGTTGCCAACGTGCTGAGCCACCTCAAGCCCGGCGCGCGGGTGGTGGCGTCGGGCCTGAAGTGGGCCGAGCCCTGGCGCTGGCCAACCAACCTGTTCGTGCTGCCGGCGGCGCTGCGTTCCGTGACCTCGCTCGAAGGGCTGGCCGCACCCTGGGCCGGCCTGGCCGCGGCGCTGCCGGATCTCGAGGTGCGTTCGGCGCTGTTGGGTGGCGTGTTCATTGCCAGCGGAAGGCTGGTCGCGCCGGGCTGAGTTGACGGCCCCGAGGAGTTTCAGTCGACGCTGGGACGCCTCAGCCGCGCAGGTGGCTGACGAAGCCGTACAACGCGAGCCCGCTCGCTGCAAGCGCGATCAACAGCGGCCGCAACAGCGCATTCAAGCGGCTCCGCCGCTTGCGCCGCACGCGCTCCTGCGACCAGGTGCTGTGGAACACGCCGGCCGTGGTCGACAAGTACTCGCTGTGCGCAAACTCGCTCGGCCGCTCGTCGCGTGAATCGCCGTCCCACTTGTAGTTGTTGCGTGCCATGGCGACATTGTGGTCCAGGCGTGCCGCGGGCGACAGCCCGTGAGTCGGGGGGAAGGCGCTGGCTCGCCGCTGCGGGCGGTGGCCGGGCGGTGGCTGCTTCACACAGCTTTACTGGGCGGCCACGGCGAGTTCACGTGGCCGGCCGAGGATGCGTTTCTGGCCGATCCGGCCGGCATGCATTCAGTCAAGGAGTTCGCCATGCACGAGACCCTTCAGACCGTGGTCACCGCGCCACGCAAGACCTTCCAGCGCCGCCTGTTCGCTGCGGGGCTGAGCCTCGCGCTGGCCGCCGGCGCGGCCAGCCCCGGCTTTGCCCAGAGCGGCTCGCCGGGCCCGCCGGGCTCGGGCCTGGACGGCCCGGACGCCATGATGGGCGACCCGGCGCACCTCGGTCGCATGGCCGACCACCTGCTCAAGGGGCTGGACGTGAGCGAAGCCCAGCGCACGCAGGTCCGCCAGATTGCCCAGGCCGCGGTCGCCGACATGAAGCCGCAGCAGGAAGCCCGCCGCGCATTGCACGAGAAGAGCCTGCAGCTCATGGCCGCGCCGACGCTCGACGCCGCGGCCGCCGAGGCGCTGCGCCAGCAGATGCTCGCCCAGCGCGACCAGGCCAGCAAGCGGATGCTGCAGGCGATGCTCGACATCGGCCGCGTGCTCACGCCCGAGCAGCGGGTTGCGCTGGCCGAGCGCATGAAGCAGCGCCACGAGGCCCAGCGCGAGCATCTGCCGCGCGGGCCGCGCCCGGCCGAGCAGAAGGGCTGAGCGCGCCGGCGCGCCGCTATGCTCTCGACCGTGAAGCGCCCCGGGGCTGTGCCGCCCCGGGGCGTTCGAGGTTTGAATACGGGTCAATTTCCGATCCACCCGCAGAGCTGCGCCCAGGGCGAATTCCGCAGCGCAGCGCACGAAGGTTTGCCATTGAGCGCACATCTGCTGCTGATCGACGATGACCTGCGCCTCGCGGCGATGGTGGGCGACTACCTGCGCGCGGCCGGGTTCGAGATCGACACCGCGCCTTCGCTCGCTGCCGGCCGCGAGCGCCTCGCGGCACGGGCCTATGACGCCTTGGTGCTCGACCTGATGCTGCCCGATGGCGACGGGCTCGACCTCTGCCGCGAACTGCGTGCCCACCCCGCGACGCGCCAGTTGCCGCTGCTGATGCTCACCGCGCGCGGCGAGCCGACCGACCGCATCGTCGGCCTCGAACTCGGCGCAGACGACTACCTGGGCAAGCCCTTCGAGCCGCGCGAGTTGCTGGCCCGCATCAAGGCCCTGCTGCGCCGCGCCCAGCCGGCCGACGCGGCGGCGCCGAGCGAGGTGCTGCGCTTTGGCCGGCTGGAAATCGACATCGGCGAGCGCTCTGCGCGCATCGCCGGCCGGCCGTGCGAGCTGACCGGCCACCAGTTCGACCTGCTGGTGGTGCTGGCGCAAAGCCCGGGGCGGGTGCTCTCGCGCGACCGGATCATGGACGCGCTCAAGGGCCACCCGATGGATGCGTTCGACCGCTCGATCGACGTTCACATCTCGCGCATCCGGGCTGCGATCGAAGACGACCCGAAGGCGCCCCGGCGCGTGCTCACCGTGCGCGGCGCCGGCTACGTGTTCGCGAAGAAGCAGGACGGCGATGGCTGAGGGTGCCCCCAGGCCGACGGCGTACGTCGTCCGCCCCCCGAGGGGGATGAGCAAAGTGGCGGAGCCACACTTGCTCATGGGTGCCCCGAGGCCGACGGCATACGTCGTCCGCCCCCCGAGGGGGAAGAGCAAAGTGGCGGAGCCACACTTGCTCATGATCGCCGCAGCGGCGGCTGACCGGTGAAGACACTCTACCTGCGCATCTACCTCACGGTGGTGGCGGTGCTGCTGGTGTTCGCGCTGGTCTCGGGCTGGGTCTTCCAGCGCAACATCGAGCGCGCCCGTGTCGAAGGCCGCGCCGCCTTCAGCGAGCGCCTCGGCGCCTGGGCCGAGCTCGCGCAAAGCCACCTGCCACCGGCCACCGCGCCGGTGCCCGAGCAACGCCTGGCGCTGCTCGCGCTGGCCGAGCGCATGCGCTTGCCGCTGGCGCTGGACAACGCGGCGGGCGAACGCATCGCGGCGACCGAGAACTTCATCCGCCACCAGGGCGGCGCGCGCGAAGGGCGGGGCCCGAACCCGCGCATGGCCTCGTTGCCCCTCGCCGACGGCCGCACGCTGTGGGTGCTGCGCCCGCCGCCGCAGCAGCCCGGCGAACCGACCCGGCAGCGCCCGCCGCTGCCGCGCCCGGGCGGGCCGGCAGGGCCGTACGGCCCGCCTGCGGGCGAAGACTTCGGGCTGCCGATGCCGCCCGGCGCGCTCGACTGGTTCGGCGTGCCGGGTGCCGGCCTGGTGGTCACGCTGGCGGTGCTGTTCGGCGCGATCTCGATCGGCGCCTACCCGGTGGTGCGGCGCCTCACACGCCGGCTCGAATCGCTCAAGCAAGGCGTCGAGGCCTTCGGCGCCGGTGCGCTGAACCGCCGCGTGGCCGAAGACGGCAACGACGAAGTGGCGGCAGTGGGAGCCAGCTTCAACCGCGCCGCGGCCCGGGTCGAAGCGCTGGTTCGCTCGCACCAGTCGCTGCTGGCCAACGCCAGCCACGAGCTGCGCTCGCCGCTGGCGCGCTTGAAGATGGCGCTCGCGCTGCTCGACGAAACGCCAGCCGATGCCCCGCGGGCGCAGCGCGAACGTTTGCGCCACGAGATCGAGACCGACATCGCCGAGCTCGACGCGCTGGTCGACGAGGTGCTGCTCGCGAGCCGGCTCGACGCCACCCCTGCCGCGGCACCCGGCGAGCGCGTCGACCTGCTGGCGCTGGCGGCCGAGGAAGCGGCGCACTTCGGCGCCGGGCTCGACGGCCACGCAGTGTTCACCCGCGGCGACGAGCGCTTGCTGCGCCGGGCGCTGCGCAACCTGCTTGAGAACGGGCGGCGCTACGGCGGTGGCAGCGAGATCAGCGTGAACACGATCTCGCGAGACGGCTTGGCGCTGCTGTGGGTCTGCGACCGCGGGCCGGGCGTGCCCGAGGCGGCGCGTGAACGCATCTTCGAGCCGTTCTACCGTTTGCCCGGCCATGCCGAGCGGGCCGGCGGCGTCGGCCTCGGGTTGAGCCTGGTGCGCCAGATCGCCGAGCGCCACGGTGGCAGCGTGCGCTGCGAGGCGCGCGACGGCGGCGGCAGTTGCTTCGTGCTCAGCCTGCCCAGCGCGTGACGCCGGCCGCCGTGACGGGCGGCGCTATGCTGCGCGCCTGATTCGATTCCACTGCGGAGGCTCAATGGCCGGCAAACCGTTCGACGTTGTGATCCTGGGCGCGACCGGCTTCACCGGCCGCCAGGCGGTGCGCGCGATGCGGCGCCAGGGCGCAGGGGTGCGCTGGGCCATCGCCGGGCGCAATGCGCAGGCGATGCAGGCGCTGCTCGGCGAGGGCGCCAAGCGTGAGTCCGGCGAGGGCGCCAAGCGTGGCGCCGCCAAACCCGGCGTGCTGCTCGCCGACACCACCGATGCGGAGTCGCTCGCGACGCTGGCGTCGCAGACCCGTGTGCTGCTCAACCTGGCCGGGCCGTATGCGCTGACCGGCGAGGCGGTGGTGCAGGCCTGCATTGCCAATGGCACCCACCACCTCGACCTGACCGGCGAGACCTTCTGGGTCCGCCAGATGATCGAGCGCCACCACCTGGCAGCCCAGCAAGCCGGCGTGAAGCTCATCCCGAGCTGCGGCTACGAGGTGCTGCCGTTCGACCTGGCCACGCTGTGG
>JANOVJ010000235.1:0-3983 GCA_031417295.1 bacterium
TTTCCGGAACGGCCAGGCGCGCTGATGCAGTTCCTCTCGAGCCTGCACCCGGGCTGGAACATCAGCCTGTTCCACTACCGCAACCAGGGCGCCGACTACGGCCGCATCCTGGTCGGCATCCAGGTGCCGCGCAGCGACCGGCGTGCGCTGCGGGCGTTTCTCGACGGCCTCCACTACCCCTGCGTGGACGAGACCGACAACCCGGCCTACCGCCTGTTCCTCCGCTGAGATGACGGCCCCAAGACCCCTGCGGGGTCGTCCCCCGAGGAGATCTCAGCCGGCTTGGGGCGGCCCGGCGCCGGCTGAGGCTTCATCGACCGCGCCACAATAGGCCCCGACCCGCACACGTCGCGCTTGCCGCCGATCTGCCGCCATGTCATTGAACCGCTCGCTGATCACGCCGACTTCGAACCCGCTGCTCGAGCAGGCGCTGCGCGACAAGCTGCAACGGCGCGCCGGCACGGCCGGAAGCCTGGGCGAACTGGAGCCGCTCGCGGTGCGGCTGGGCCTGATCCAGAACACGCTCAAACCGCGCTTTCGCTCGCCGCAACTGCTGATGTTCGCGGCCGACCACGGCCTGGTGGTCGACGGCGTGGGCGCCGGCCAGCGGCAGTCGACCGCGCGCCTTGTCCAGAGCCTGCTCAGCTCGCAGCTCCCGCTCGCTGTGTTCGCGCGCCTGCAAGGCCTGGAACTGACGGTGGTCGATTGCGGCATCGCCGAACCGATGCCGCCGCACGCCCGCCTGATGGCGCGCAAGATCGCTCATGGCACACGCAACGCGCGGGTCGGCGCGGCGATGTCGGTCGAGCAGGCCCATGCAGCGATCCGCGCCGGGATGGAGATTGCCGACGGCCTGCAGGGCAATGCCGTGGCCTGCGCCGGCATTGGCGTCGGCTCGCACGAAAGCGCCGCCCTCGTGCTGGCCCGGCTCACGCAAACACCGGTGCGCGATCTCATCGTCTCCGGTCCCGACATGCCGCAGGACGACCTGGCCCATCTGCAAGTGGTGCTGCAAGGTGCGCAGGGCCGCCATCGCGACGTGAGTGACCCGGTCGAAGTGCTGGCCGCGTTCGGCGGGTTCGAGATCGCGATGATGGTCGGCACCATGCTCGTCGCCGGCAGCAAGCGCCAGCTCATCATGGCCGATGGCCTGTCGGCCTGCGCGGCGCTGATGGTGGCGGCACAGATCGCCCCGGCGGTGACCGACTACTGCGTCTTCTGCCGCAGCCACAGCCACCACGGGCTCGACCAGGCCTTGAGCCTGTTCCATGCCTCGGCGCTGCTCGAACTCGGCATGGAAAGCACCGACGGCACCGGCGCCACCCTGGCGTTCCCGCTCGTCAGGTGCGCCGCCGCGCTGCTGACCGACGTGGCTGAGGGCGAGGACCCCGGCCCCACGTTGCCGGGCAGCGTCGGGCTGGACTCTTCCACAGGCACGGCGGCCTGAGCCGCCTCAGTGCGCGGCGCGCGAGGGCGCGGTGAGCCGGCGTTCGGGCCGTTCAGCGACTGGCTGGATTGGCCGGGCCGGCGCGCCGCTGCGGCGGCGGCGTGGCCGGCTCGTCCTCGTCGTCGGCATCGTCGGCCGGCGGCGGCTGGGGCGCCGGCCGCTGAAGCTGCGGCAGCATCGAAGGCGGCCCGGTCTGCGGGATCGTTGCCATCGTCGGCATCGGCCGTGGCGCATCGCCGTCGGCTGCCGCCCGGGCCAGGGTTCCGGTCGCAGGGGCCACCGGCGGCGGCAGTTCCAGCACCACGCTGGCGCTGCCTTGAGCCGGGCCGATCGAGGCCGAACGGCGGGAGATCGACAGCAACACCCATTCCGCGTCGACCCGTGCGCCCACCGCAAAGGGCCGGGCCGGTTTGCCGTCGACAGCAATCAACGCCACGCCAGCCGTCGAAGGCCGCGCCGCGTCGCTTGCGGGCAGGGGCGCCAGCACGCCGAGCAGCCGGAAGCGGTTGCTCTCGGCCACCGGCGCGATAGCGACGTTGACCGGCACTGCCGCCGCGCCGAGCAGCCGCGTCAAGTCGCCGCGCAAGCCACCGCCCTCGGCGACGGCCTGCACATGGGCGGGCGCGGCGAGCGGGCTCGCCCACAGGCGATAGCCCCAGAACACGAGGCCTGCGGCAACGAGTGCCCACATCACGAAAGCTGACAGTCGAGCCGGCATCGGGCGATTATGATTCAGTCCGGCTTGCCTCCAACCTTTGAAATGACCGCCAAAACCTCCTCCTTTCGCCGTCGCACGGGCGGCTTCACGCTGATAGAACTGATGGTGGTGCTGGTCATCATCGGCGTGCTCGCCGCGTTGATCGTGCCCAATGTGCTCGACCGTGCCGACGATGCCCGCGTGACGGCGGCGCGGACGGATGTCAACAACCTGATGCAGGCGCTCAAGCTCTACAAGCTCGACAACCAGCGCTTCCCCAGCTCGGAGCAAGGCCTGCAGGCGCTGGTGGCCAAGCCGACGATCGGTGCCGTTCCGCCGCGCTGGAAACCCTACCTGGACAAGCTGCCCAACGACCCGTGGAGCCGGCCCTACCAGTACGCCAACCCGGGCGTGAAAGGCGAGATCGATGTCTACAGCTTGGGCGCCGATGGCCAAGCCGGCGGTGAAGGCAAGGACGGCGACGTCGGCTCCTGGCAATAGCTTGGCCGCGCGCTCGCTGCATGGGCGGCGCCCTGGGTGCGCCCGCTGCGGCGCGACACGGGGCTTCACGCTGATCGAGCTGATGCTGGTGGTGGCACTGATCGCGATTGCCAGCGCCCTGGCCGCGCTGGCGTTGCGCGACCCGGCCGCCGCCCGGCTCGACCAGGAAGCAGCGCGGCTGACGGCATTGCTCGAAGGCGCGCGCGCCGAAGCCCGCGCACGCGGCCTCACTGTCACCTGGCAACCCGTGCTCAAGGACGGCACGAAGCCCGACGCGGGCGACTTCCGCTTCGACGGCCTGCGCGGAGCGGGCACCATGCCCCGCCACTGGCTGGCCGACGGCGTGGTGGCCGAGGTGGTGGGCGCCACGGCGCTGGTGCTCGGGCCCGAACCGATGATCGGCCCCCAGCGCGTCGTGCTGCGGCTCGACGACCAGCGCCTCGCGATCGCGACCGACGGCCTGGGGCCGTTTGCCACGGTGCTCGAGGGCGAGGCCGGCACGCCGCGCTGAGATGAGATGAGTCAGCCCCAAGCTCTCTGCGCGGCGCCATGCGACGGGCGCGGCTTCACCCTGATCGAAGTCCTGGTCGCGCTCGCGATCGTGGCGATCACGCTGGCCACCGGCATCAAGGCCGCTGGCGCGCTGGTCCAGAACGGGCAGCGCCTGGCCGAGGTCAGTGCCGCGCAGTGGTGCGCCGACAACGCGCTGGCCGGGCTCAGGCTGGCGCGTCAGTATCCCGGCGTCGGCGACATCGATTTCAGTTGCGAACAGCTCGGTGCGAGCTACCGCGGCAAGCTCGTGGTTCGGCCGACCTTGAACCCCAACTTCCGCCGCGTCGAAGCACTGATGGACGGCGCCGACGGCCAGCCGCTGTACTCGCTGACCACCCTGCTGGCGAGGCAGTGATGCGCCCCTGCCCCCGCCCCTGCCACGGCCACCGAACGACTGCGCGCGGCTTCACCCTGGTCGAGGTGATGGTGGCGCTGTTCGTGATGAGCCTGCTCGCGGTGTTGGCCTGGCAGGGCGTGGATGGCATGGTCCGCGCGCGCGCCGCGAGCCAGCAGCGGCTCGAGTCCACGCTGCGCCTGAACACCGCGCTGGCACAGTGGCAGCAAGACCTGGCGATGGTGCAAGACACCGCCGCCGTGCCCGGCCTGCGCTTCGACGGCGCCTCGCTCCAACTCACGCGGCGCACGCCGGCCGGGCTGCAACTCGTCGTCTGGTCGCTGCGCAGCGGGCGCTGGCTGCGCTGGGCCGGGCCGTCGGTCACGACCCAGAGCGAACTCCAGGACAGCTGGATTCGCAGCCAGCAACTCCAGGGCGGGGAGCCGGCCCAG
>JANOVJ010000236.1:0-6374 GCA_031417295.1 bacterium
GCGCGAGCAGGTGCTCGGTGACGGGGCGGCTGCCGTCCAGCGGCAGCGGGCCGGCCAGCACACGCACCAGCCGGCGCTCGACCGGCGTGCCTTCATCGCCCGCTGCCACGTTCTCGACCAGCGCCAGGTAGCCCACCGCGCCGGCTGGCAGGGCACCGGCTTCGTGCCGCACCCGCAACTGCAGGCCGACGTAGCCGCTCCAGCCCGGGCCGTCTTCGACTTCGACGACGAGGCCCGGCAGCGGTGGCAGCGCGACGCGGCGTTCCTTGGTGCCCGGCTGCAGCATCGCGCCGGCGCGGGCGGTGGCCTCGGCGATGGCTGCCGGCGCCAAGGCAGCCTCGTCGCCGCGCGGGCTGGGCACGATCCAGTCGAGCACGAACGGCGCGCCGGCTGCTGCCGCACCGGCGCTCCAGCAGGCCGCGCAGTCGGCTGGAATGAAGCGCTCCAGCAAGACACTCGCCATCGGTGCCACGCACTGGGCCTGCGCCGCCATCGGTAGCGTGAGCGCGGCCGCAAGCCTGAACGTAAGCGAGAGGCAAGACAAACGAGCGCAGGCGAATGACAAGGCGGCTCCTAGAATCGATGAATGAGTCTGCATTCTGATGAAGTTCTTACCTTCGGCGCGGCTGGCGCTCGTCCCGATGCGCACAACGGCAACCTGCTGCGCGGCCTGAACCCGGAGCAGCTTGCCGCCGTCACGCTGCCGGCCGAACCGGCGCTGATTCTCGCCGGTGCCGGCTCGGGCAAGACGCGGGTGCTGACGACGCGCATCGCCTGGCTCATCACCACCGGCCAGGTCTCGCCCGGCGGCGTGATGGCGGTGACCTTCACCAACAAGGCGGCCAAGGAAATGCTGGCGCGCCTTTCCGCGATGCTGCCGATTCCGGTGCGCGGCATGTGGGTCGGCACCTTCCACGGCCTGTGCAACCGCTTCCTGCGCACGCACTGGAAGCTGGCCGCGCTGCCGCAGAGCTTTCAGATCCTCGACACGCAGGATCAACTTTCGTCGGTCAAACGCATCATCAAGGCAATGAACCTGGACGAAGAGCGCTTCGTGCCGAAGAAGGTGAGCGGGTTCATCGCTGGCTCGAAGGATGACGGTCTGCGGCCGCAGGACATCGAGGTGCGCGACGAACAGTCGCGCAAGCTGGCCGAGATCTACCAGGCGTATGAAGACCAGTGCCAGCGCGAAGGCAGCGTCGATTTTTCCGAGCTGATTCTGCGCACCTACGAGCTGATGCGCGACAACGCGGCGCTGCGCGAGCACTACCAGCACCGCTTCCGCCACATCCTGGTCGACGAGTTCCAGGACACCAACAAGCTGCAGTACAAGTGGCTGAAGATGTTTGCCGGCAAAGGCTGCGGCGTGCTGGCGGTGGGCGACGACGACCAGAGCATCTACGCCTTCCGCGGCGCACTGGTCGGCAACATGGCCGACTTCGAGCGCGAGTTCAAGGTCGCGCGCGTGATCAAGCTGGAGCAGAACTACCGCAGCCACAGCAACATCCTCGACACCGCGAACGCGCTGATCTCGCGCAACACGCGCCGGCTGGGCAAGAACCTGCGCACCGACGCCGGGGCCGGCGAGCCGGTGCGCGTGTTCGAGGCGACGAGCGATTTCGCCGAGGCGCAATGGTTCGTCGAAGAGGCACAGCAACTGCACCGCGAAGGCACGCCGCGGGTCGAGATTGCGTTGCTCTACAGAAGTAATGCGCAATCGCGCGTGCTCGAGTCGGCGCTGTTCAACGCCAGCATTCCGTACCGCGTCTACGGCGGCCTGCGCTTCTTCGAGCGGGCCGAGATCAAGCACGCACTCGCCTACCTGCGGCTGATCGAGAACCCGAACGACGACACCAGCTTCCTGCGCGTGGTGAACTTCCCGGTGCGCGGCATCGGCGCGCGCACGATCGAGCTGGTGCAGGACGCGGCCCGCTCCAGCGCGCGCAGCCTCACGCAAAGCGTGGGCGCGGTGGTGGGCAAGGGCGGCAGCAACCTGGCCGGCTTCGTCGCGCTGATCGACGCGCTGCGCTCGGCCACGCACGGGCTGACGCTGCGCGAGATCATCGAACACGTGCTGGAGCACAGCGGCCTGGCCGAGTTCTACCGCAGCGACAAGGACGGACAGGACCGGCTGGAGAACCTGGCCGAACTCGTCAACGCGGCCGAGGCCTTCGTGACGATCGAGGGCTTCGGCAAGGACGCGCTGGGGCTGCCGGTGGATGAGCAATCGCCAGGCACGCTGAGCGATGCGGGTTCCCCGTCAGCCGTTGCCGCGGTGGCCGTGACGCCGGACGCCGAAACGGGCGAGATCATGTCGCCGCTGGCTGCGTTCCTCACCCACGCCGCGCTCGAAGCCGGCGACAACCAGGCGCAGGCGGGCCAGGACGCGATCCAGTTGATGACGGTGCATTCCGCGAAGGGCCTGGAGTTCGACGCCGTGTTCATCACCGGGCTCGAAGAAGGCCTGTTCCCGCACGAGAACTCGGCCGCCGAACTCGACGGGCTGGAAGAAGAGCGCCGGCTCATGTACGTGGCCATCACGCGCGCCAGGAAGCGCCTCTACCTGAGCTTCAGCCAGACGCGCATGCTGCACGGCCAGACGCGCTACAACGTGAAGAGCCGTTTCTTCGAGGAACTGCCCGAAGCCACGCTGAAGTGGATCACGCCGCGCAACCAGGGCTTCGGCTCGGGCTATGCGCGCGAGTACCAGGCCGCGTGGGCGCGGGGCTCGGGCCTGGGGTCGATGGTCGGCGCGGGCCGGGTGGGGGCAGCGCCGCCATCGGCACCGCCGCTGGCGCCGAAGTCGAGCAGCCACGGCCTGCGCTCGGGGCAGAGCGTGTTCCACACCAAGTTCGGCGAAGGCGTGATCGTCACCCTCGAAGGCAGCGGCGCGGATGCGCGGGCGCAGGTGAACTTCGGGCGGCACGGCGCGAAGTGGCTGGCGCTGGGGATTGCGAAGTTGACGCCGGTGGATTGATCGGTTGAGGTCGTGCGGGACGGGTTCCAACGTTTGAATTCGCCGCCGCGGTAGGCCGCTTGAACGAAGGATTCCGCTTCATTTGCGCCCACGGGTTGTTGAGGATGGCGCAGAGGAAACGGCGCGCTGAGGCCGCTTTGGTCCGGTCACTGCGACGCAATTTGCCTTACGCCGCCCCGGCAAGCAAACTCTCATACGGAATCTTCAACCCGTCGTGAAGCTGCTTGATCATCCGCAAGCTCAGCGGACGCTTGCGATTGAGCACCTCGGAAACGCGGCCGCTGGTGCCTATGTACGGCTCCAGATCGCGCGGCGTCAGCCCCTGTTGCTCCATCCTGAACTTGATGGCTTCGACGGGGTCCGCCGAGCCGAAGGCGTAGTGCTTGTTCTCGTAGGCTTCAATCAAGGTGACGAGCACATCCCGCTCGTCGGCCTCGCGCGTGCCTTCGTCGGCTTGATAGATGCTTTCGAGACGGCGGAACGCCGCGCGCAGGTCATCGTCGTTGCGAATGGGCTTGATGGTCATTGACGGTCTCCACATCGATCCTGTCGTAC
The DNA here is from genome assembly GCA_031417295.1 of bacterium. GTDB lineage: Bacteria > Pseudomonadota > Gammaproteobacteria > Burkholderiales > Burkholderiaceae_C > CAIKUF01. Next base: position 3,533 of record JANOVJ010000236.1, read on the forward strand.
TGCGCGTGTGTTCCGATGAACTTCACTCACGCGATGCCGGCGCGATACTGCATTTCAACGACAAGGCGGTACTTGTTGCCTCCCACGTTGAAGACCACGCGGTTGTTGCCGCAGATGCTGGCATTGGCGTACTGGTGCTTCACGGCTTGCGGGGTTGTCCAGGTGGCCTTGATGGCTTCGTCGTACCAGCTTTGCAACGAGCCCCGCGAATCGCCGTGTCCCGGCTGCTCCCAGAACTTCTTCAACGTGCTTTTCGCGATGACTCGCCTGCAACGCTTGACCTCCCAATTTGGGAGAATTTTAGTGGCCGATGATCAGTGGCGCAAGAACGCCATACAGAACGCCATGCACCGGTGCGGCGCTGTGCCTTGCGAGGATCGCGTCACGCTGAAGAGAATCCCCTGGCACAGCCAAGGCTTCGGCTCGGGCTGTGCGCGCGATTGCCCGGCGGCGTGAGCAAGGAGCTCGGTACCGGGCTCTACGATTGGGGCGAGTAGGTTGGCCGCAACCGCGCCATCAGAGTTGCCCTGGGCGCCGGAGGCGAGCCTCGCAGTCCCAAGCGCTCTCGCCGTCCGGCCGTTCAACCCGACTGTCGCAACAGCAGCTTCGGCTCCGCCAGGTACATCTGGCGCTTGATCGCAGGGTCGGCAATGCGTGCCATCAGCGCCACCGCCGCGTGCTCGCCCAACTCGCTCGGCCGGATGTCGATGGTGCTCAGCGGCGGGTTCGAGTGCGCAGCGTCGACCACGTTGTCGAACCCGATCAACGCGAAGTCGGCGCCCGCACGAAGGCCTTGGTCGCCAAGCGCGGTGAGGGCACCGAAGGCCGTGATGTCGTTGTAGCAAACCGCTGCGCTGGGCCGGGGCTTCTTCTTCAGCATCGCCGCCATGGCTTCGCGCCCCCCCGGGCGGCTGGGGTCCGACTCGACGACGAGTCTCTTGTCGAGCGCCAGCCCGGCGGCCTCGAGCGCCTTGCCGTAGCCGCGCAGTCGCTGCTCGTACACGACGCCTGACCGCCCGCCGAGGAAGCCGATGCGCCGGTGCCCGGCATCGAGCAGATGGCGCGTGGCCAGCAGCACGCCGAGTTCGTTGTCCGAGCCGGCGTAGTCGTAGCTCCCGGCGCCAAGTGAACGGACCATGACCACCAGCGGGATGCCCCAGGCCTGGACTTCCCTGGGCAGCGAGCGCGGTGTGCCGAGTGCCGGGCAGATCACGATCCCCGCCGCGTTCTGCTCGCGCATCGAGGCCAGCACCTTGCGCTGGCGGTCGAGGTCTTCGTGCGTGTGCGCCATCAGCACGATGTACCCGGCATCGACCAGCTTGCGTTCGATCCCGACCAGCACCTCGGCGAAGAACGGGTTCATCAGGTCGTTGATCACCACGCCCACGGTATTGGACGACTGGCTGCGCAACTCCGCCGCGCGCCGGTTGTAGACGTAACCCAACTTGCGCGCGGCTTCGCGCACGCGCTCTGCCGTCTCGTCGCGGATCAGCTCGCTGCCCTGGAGCACCAGCGACACGGTGGACTTCGACACCCCGGCTTCTTCGGCCACGTGAAGGATCGTGATCGGGCGATGGGGGGCGGGGTCGCGTTGCACCATGTCTTTCCCTGGGTTCTTGCGCACCGAATCGACACTCGAATGGGGCGTTCCAGCCTTGTGTTCGGCCAGTTTCGACCAGTGTACGTTGCGCTTCATCGGCCCGACCGGGCGGTCCTGGCCACGCTCGTCCTGGCCAGGCGAGGTGGTGTTTTCCCTCGACTCCTTCATTGCCACTTGCAAAAAAATTGGAACGTTCCAATAATATGCCCTGTGCGCAACGAAACGAATCGTCAACTCGACATGAACAACGACAGCCCGGTCACGGGATGGGGCCTGATCGGCGCCAGCAACATCGCCAGCGCGCACATGATCGGCGCCATTCGGGCCCAGGCCGGGCACGACGTGGTGGCCGTGGCCAGCAGCAGCGCGGAGCGGGCCCATGCCTTCGCCGCGGCCCATTCGATCGCCGCTGCCTACGCTTCGCCGCAAGCCCTCCTGGCCGATCCGGCGGTGCAGGCGGTCTACATCAGCACCACCAATGAATTGCACCTGGAACAGGTGCTCGCAGCGGCCGCGGCCGGCAAGCACGTGCTGTGCGAAAAGCCGCTCGCGCTGAGCCTTGCCGATGCGCTCGCCATGGTCGCCGCCTGCCGCGAGGCGGGCGTTGTGATGGCTACCAACCACCACCTGCGCAACGCCGCCACGCACCGCAAGATTCGCGAGCTGGTGCGGGCCGGCGCAGTCGGCAAGCCGCTGTTCGCGCGGGTGTTCCATGCCGTGCACCTGCCGCCGCATCTGCGGGGCTGGCGGCTCGACAAGCCGCAGGCCGGTGGCGGCGTGATCCTCGACATCGCCGTTCACGATGCCGACACCTTGCGCTTCATCCTCGATGCCGAGCCGGTGGAAGCGGTGGCCATGACGCAAGCCAGCGGCATGGCGAGCGCGGGCCTGGAAGACGGCGTGATGGCCGTGCTCCGTTTTGACAACGGCGTGCTCGCGCAGTTGCACGACGCCTTCACCGTGGCCCACGCCGGCACGGGCATCGAAATCCACGGCGAACGCGGCTCGATCGTCGGCCGCAACGTGATGACGCAGCAGCCGGTGGGCGAGGTGCTGCTGCGCAGCCCGGCGGGCGAACAGGTGGTGCCGGTCGCGCACGAGAACCTCTACGTTCGCGGCGTGGCCGCGTTCTGCGCGGCGGTGCAAGGCCTCGGCGTACCCGCCGCCAGCGCCGAGGACGGCGTGCGCTCGCTCGCGGTGGCGCTGGCCATCGCCGAGGCCTGCCGCACGCGCGCTGCGGTG
>JANOVJ010000237.1:0-4737 GCA_031417295.1 bacterium
ACGCTGACCTACACCGACCCGACCGGCAGCGGCTGGCGCCTGGTCAAGGACGCGTCATCGACCTCGACCCGGATCGTGCTCAACCTGGTCGGCCCGGCCGGCCTCACCAGCCGTGGCGTCGGTTTCAACCTGCGCAAGGGCCGCGGCGTCGCGTTCGGCACCTTCACCGACGGCGCGTATGCGGTCAACACCGGCGTGTTCGAGTTGAAGGGGTCGAACCCGAATTACGAGCCCTATGCCGGGACCGCGGCCGATCCGGTGCTGTTTGTCTCGGCGCCGCTGAAAACCGGTGAAGTCCTGTCGACAGGCATCTTCCAGAAAGACCGGACGCACTCGCCGAAGGACTTGACCAAGCCGCTGATCCAGGTCGCGGTGCAGCTCCCGGTCGGCGGCACGGAGATCGAAAAATCCCTCGCCGCGGGCACCCGCAAGGGCGATGTGATTGCGCTGGCCGTGGTCAAGGCAAAAATGGTACCGGCCGACATCGGCGGCCTGCCCGACTTCGCGCTCAGCCCGGAAGTCATCGCCAAGGCACGGATGACGGACATCACCGTCGAGGTCGGCCGCCTCGTCGCGAACTAGGCGCTGAAGTCGATCACCCCGAGCGTTCGCGCCCGGGTGACGGCGTGCTTGCGCGACCCGGCCTTGAGCTTGTTGTACATGTTCTTCAGGTGCCACTTGACGGTCTCGTCGCTGACCTCGAGTGCGGTCGCGATTTCCTTGTTCGAGAGGTTGCGCGCCAGAAGCTGAAGAATCTCGCGCTCCTTGGGCGTCAGGAGCTTGGCCGAGAGCGGCAGGTCTGCGCCGTCATCGGCCTCGAGCTCGGCCGGCGCCGAAGGCCGCCACAGGCCTGCAAAGCTGCTGGGCATCGGCTCGCTCTCGCGCCGCAGGCGAAGCACCGCAAGGGGGTGGGCGAGCCGGGAGGCTGCTTCCTGCTCCTTCACTGCTAGCGCCTTGCGCGCGTAGTCGTAGGCCCGGGCCAGATCGCCGGCCGCCGCCCAGGCGTCGGCGAGCGAGACGAACAGCGCGGCCTGCGGCTTCCAGCCGGTGATGAGCAGGCCTTCGCGCAAGGTCGCCTCGGCATAGTGGACCGTCGCGTTAGGCGCTGTCATGCCGGGAGGTGGGGGCAGGGCGTGCTGGCGGTGCACGTCGGCCAGCGCCTCCTGGATGCCGACGGCGAGGGTCGAGTAGCCGTTGGCTTCGATCAGCGCTTCGGCCTCGTCAATGCTCGCCAGCGCGTCGTGCGGCAGGCCGGCCGCTGCCAACGCGCGCGCCTGGCCGATCAGGCACAGCGCGAGGTTGTCGGTCGAACGGGCTTCGCGGTACATCCGGATCGCTTCGGCCATCGGCTCGACCGACTCGCCGCCGCGGCCGAGTGCCAGCAGGGTCTGCGCGAGTGCGCTGGCCGCGTTGGCCTTGTTGATCCCGGCCGGTGTGACGGCCAGCGATTCGACGGCCTCGCTCAACACGAGGCGGCTTTCCTCGAGCCGGCCGAGCTCCATCAGGAACGCGCCGAGACGGGTCTTGCTCGAACCGATCAATGCCGGCCAGCCGGTCTTGCGGGCCACCGTCGTGGCGAGGTCGAAGCAGGCGGCGGCCAGGTCGTAGTCGCCCAGGCCCTGCAGCGCCGTGCCGGCATTCATCGTGCAGACCACGGCATGGCGGACCAGGCCGACTCGCTGCGCCTGCTCGCTGGCATGGAGCAGCACTTCGGCGGCCTCGGCCGGCTCGCGCCGCGACAGCGTCACGCCCCGGGCGGCCAGCCAGAGCGCGTCGGGCGCGGGGTCGACTTCGGGTTCGGCAGCGGGATCGGCCGCCGACGTCGTCGCGGGCACCTCGGCCGGCGCGCTGAAGGCTCGCTCGTAGCCGGCCCAGGCCTGTGCGCAGGCCAGCCGGCGCGGGTCGCAGGCAGTTTGGAAGTACGCCACGCCTCGGTCGTAGGCGGCCAGTTCCCGGTCGCGCTGCCCGCGCGCCTTGGCGACGATGGCTTCGGCCAGCCAGGCGTCGCCTTCGACCAGCGGATCGGCCCGGTTGCCCAGGTTTTCTCGAGCCTCGACAAGCCGTTGCTCCGCGGCTTCGAAGCGGCAGAACAGGGCCGAAATTTCGCAAGTGGCCAGCGCGATCCGGGCCCGGCAGGCGCGGGCGATATCGGCCGATAGCGCCGCGTAGGGCAGGTGCGCCTGGGCCTCTTCGATCAGCGCCAGCGACCGGCCGCTCTCGCGCTGGCGCAACTGCCACGCCAGCTCGACCAGGGCTTCGACGCGCGACGGGCCCTGGGCTCCATCGAGCCTCGCTTCGAGGCCCGATAGCTCGTCACCCGACGCGTAGAGTTTCATCGCGAAAATTGTAGGCCGCGCGCCAACTATTGCCGCTTGGCCACCGCGGCCGCTGCGCCCGGGCTGTGCGCCTGACGCCCGCTGGCGTGCAGCATCCACAATGCGCACTTTGTCGAACCGGGATACCCGTCAATGAGCTACGAACAGACAATGGTTGCGATCGGCCTGCTGGTGCTGGTAGTGCTGCTGGTCCGGGGCAAGCAGTCGCCGGCATCGATCTTTACTGCCGTTGCCTTCGGGTTCATCCTGCTCGGCTTCATCAGCGTCGACAAGGGCTTGAAGGAACTCACCAACACCGGCCTCGTGACGGTGGTCGTGCTGCTGTTGCTCTCGGTCGTGCTCGACAAGTCGCGTCTGCTGGAGACGGTGGCCGACAAGCTGGTGCGCGGGCCCTATCGCTTCGCGTTGCTGAAGCTGGTGGGCGCCACCGCGGCCTACTCGGCATTGCTCAACAACACGGCCGTCGTGGCCTCGTTGATCGGCCCGCTCAAGGGCACGCGGCAGCACTCGGCCAGCCGGCTGCTGATGCCGATGTGCTTTGCGGCCTCGCTCGGCGGCGTGCTCACGCTGGTGGGCACTTCCACCAACCTGCTCGTCAACAGCTTCATGGTCGGCCGCAACATGCCCCCGCTGCAGCTGTTCGACCTGTTCCCGGTGGGCATGGCCGTGCTGGTGAGCTGCACCGTGCTGATGATCGCGCTCTACCCCTGGTTGCTGAAAGACCGGCCTCCGGCCGACGAGAAGGCGGCCGACTACTTTCTCGAGGCCAGCGTCAAGCCGGGCTCGAAGATGATCGGCAAGACCGTGGAAGAAAACGGCCTGCGTAACCTCGGCCATCTCTTTCTTACTGAAATCGTTCGCGGCGAGCACCTGATCGCCCCGGTCGACCCCGGGCGCTTCATCACCGAGGGCGATGTACTCGTCTTCACCGGCGACCTCACGCGGCTCGACCTGCTGGCCCAGTTCGACGGTTTGCAGACGCTCGGCCACCACCCCGATCTGCCGCTCGACAACCTGGCCGAGGTGGTGATCTCCAACACTTCGACGCTGGTTCGCAAGTCGATCCGCGAGGTCGACTTCCGGGCCCTGTTCGATGCCGCGGTGATCGCGGTGCGCCGCGGCTCAGGCCGGCTCGGTGGCTCCATCGGCAACATCGAGCTGGCGGTGGGCGACACGCTCGTGCTCGTGGTCGGCAAAGACTTCGAGACGCGCAACAACCTGAGCCGCAACTTCGTCATCGTGTCGCGGCCGAAGGTGCAGAAGTTCGTCGATTCGCGCAAGGCCTGGCTCTCGATGGCCGGCTTCGTGGCGGTGATCGGGCTCTCGGCCTTCGGCTATATCGAATTCCTGAAAGGGCTGCTGATCCTGCTCGGCCTCTTCCTCGCGTTCGGCTTCGCCAAACCGAGCGAGCTGCGACGCAACATGCCCTACGACATCATCCTGATCATCGGCTCGTCGCTGATCATCTCGGAGGTGATGTTGAACACCGGCACGGCCAAGCTGCTTGCAGGCGCCTTGCTGTCGGGCGCCGATCAGTGGGGCAACCATGCGGCGCTGGCGCTGATTCTTGTGGTTACCTGGATCCTCACCGAACTGATGTCGAATAACGCCGCTGCGGCACTGGCGTTCCCGATTGCGGTGGGCGTGGCCGAACAACTCGGCCTGGCGCCGTTGCCGTTCATCATGGCGGTTCTGTACGGCGCCAGCTGCAGCTTCTCGACACCGTTCGGTTACCAGACCAACCTGATGGTCATGTCGCCCGGGCGCTACACGCTGGCAGACTTTTTCCGGGCCGGCTTTCCGATCGCGCTGGTCTACCAGGCGGTGTGCCTGGTCACGATCCCGATGTTCTTCCCGTTCAGCTGATCTGGAGACCGCCGAATGAACCCACCGCTGCACGGCGTTAGCGTCGTCGAGTTCGAGGGCATCGGCCCCGGGCCGTTGGCCGGGCGCATGCTGGCCGACATGGGGGCCGCAGTGACCGTGATCGCCCGCACCCAGACTGGCGCGGTGAACAGCCGGCTCGCCAGTGCGCCCGACAACCCGCTGCGCCAGGGCAAGCGCATCGTGATGCTCGACCTGAAAACGGCCGACGGCGCCGCGCAGGCGCTCGACCTCGTGGCCACCGCCGACGCGCTGATCGAAGGCAACCGCCCGGGCGTGATGGAGCGGCTCGGCCTGGGCCCGGCCGAGTGCGCGGCGCGCAATCCGCGCCTGGTCTACGGGCGCATGACGGGCTGGGGCCAGCACGGGCCGCTCGCGGGCGCGGCCGGCCACGATCTGAACTATGTCGCGCTGACCGGGCTGCTCTCGCTCTCGGCGCGGCCGGGCGAGCGGCCGATCGTTCCGCCCACGATCGTGGGCGACGCGGGCGGCGCGCTCGGCCTGGCCTTCGGCATCG
>JANOVJ010000238.1:0-4313 GCA_031417295.1 bacterium
CACCATCAAGGACGAGTTGCGCACCCGCCTGGATGAGTTCGTGAAGGGCGGCAAACTGGTCGAGGCGCAACGCCTGGAGCAGCGCACGCGCTTCGACCTCGAAATGCTGCAGGAGGTGGGCCACTGCAAGGGCATCGAGAACGACACGCGCCATCTCTCCGGCGCGGCGCCCGGCGAACCGCCACCCACGCGAAAACTGCCGCGCCCGAACTCGATCTCGTTGCGCTTGTACTGCATGCGGATGAGCTGCGCGATGACGTCGCGCTGACCCAGCTTGTCGTGCACGCGCAGCGTCATCACCATCTGGTGGTAGGCCTGCGGCTCGCCGATGCCGTAGATCGCCGACACGCTGGCGACGATCACCACGTCGCGCCGCTCGAGCAGGCTCTTCGTGGCCGACAAGCGCATCTGCTCGATGTGCTCGTTGATCGCGCTGTCTTTCTCGATGAACAGGTCGCGCTGCGGCACGTAGGCTTCGGGCTGGTAGTAGTCGTAGTAGCTCACGAAGTACTCGACCGCGTTCTTCGGGAAGAACTCGCGGAACTCGGCGTAGAGCTGCGCCGCGAGCGTCTTGTTCGGCGCGAAGATCAATGCCGGCCGGCCGATGCGGGCGATCACGTTGGCCATCGTGAAGGTCTTGCCCGAGCCGGTCACGCCGAGCAGCGTCTGGAAGCTCAGGCCGTCCTCGATGCCTTCGACCAGCTTGTCGATCGCCGCAGGCTGGTCGCCGGCCGGCGGGTACGGCTGGAACAACTGGAACGGAGAACCGGGAAAGCTGACGAACTCGCCGACGGAAGGCGGCGAGGCTGCGACTTCATGAAGCGCGCTGGGCGCCAGTGCGGTTGGGGACATCGGGGCACCTTGGGGCTGCGAGGCAATGACTAAAATCGGGCAAATTCCAGCGCCCCAGCACGTGGCCGGGGCGCGGGCAACCTGCAAGCGTACCCGACTCGCCACGCTCTTGCCACCCGGCTGGCCCTTGCCAGCGAAAGCAGATCATGTCCTTGTTCTCCGCCGTTGAACTGGCCCCGCGCGACCCCATCCTCGGCCTGAACGAGCAGTTCAACGCCGACCCCAACCCGGCCAAGGTGAACCTGGGCGTCGGGGTCTATTTCGACGCAGCCGGCAAGCTGCCGTTGCTCAAATGCGTGGCCGAGGCCGAAGCCTCGATGCAGGCCTCGCCCAAGCCGCGCGGCTACCTGCCGATCGACGGCATTGCGGCTTACGACAAGGCGGTGCAAGGCCTCGTCTTCGGCGCCGACAGCGAAGCCGTGACGGCCGGGCGCATCGCCACGGTGCAGGGCCTGGGCGGCACCGGCGGGCTCAAGATCGGCGCCGATTTCCTGAAGAAGCTGAGTCCGGATGCCAAGGTCCTGATCAGCGATCCAAGCTGGGAAAACCACCGCGCGCTGTTCACCAGCGCCGGCTTCGAAGTCGCGAGCTACCCTTACTATCACGCGGGCGCGCGCGGGGTGGACTTCGCGGCCATGCTGGCCGCACTCGACGCCGCTGCGCCCGGCACGATCGCGGTGCTGCACGCCTGCTGCCACAACCCGACCGGCTACGACATCACGCCCGCCCAATGGGCGCAGGTGGTGCAGGTCGTGAAGACACGCAAGCTGGTCGCGTTTCTCGACATGGCCTACCAGGGCTTCGGCCAAGGCATCGCCGAGGATGGCGCGGTGATCGGCCAGTTCATGGCAGCGGGCATCGACTTCCTGGTGGCCACCAGTTTCAGCAAGAGCTTCTCTCTTTACGGCGAACGCGTCGGAGCGTTGAGCGTCGTGTGCGAGAGCAAGGACGAAGCCGCGCGCGTGCTCAGCCAGTTGAAGATCGTGATCCGCACCAACTACTCCAACCCGCCGACCCACGGCGCGCAGGTGGTGGCGATGGTGCTGACCACGCCCGCGCTGCGCAGCCTGTGGGAGGAAGAACTGGCCGGGATGCGTGTGCGCATCAAGCAGATGCGCGTTGCGCTCCAGGAGAAGTTGATCGCGGCCGGCGTGCGCCAGGACATGAGCTTCATCACCCGCCAGCAAGGCATGTTCAGCTACTCGGGCCTGGGCAGCGCGCAGATGCAGCGTCTGCGCAATGAGTTCGGCATCTACGGCGTCGACTCGGGCCGCATTTGCGTCGCGGCGCTGAACCAGCACAACATCGACGCCGTGGTGCAGGCCATTGCCCGCGTGAGCGAAGCACCGGCCGCCGCCTGAGGCGGGCGTCTTCGCTGCTGCCGAGGCCCCGCCGTGTCGCCTGGGTGACATGACGGCGCTATTTCGGGGTGAATCCGCGGCTTGTTCCGGGTTTCCCCCCAACTCCGGCGTCAGCATGATGCAAGTTGAAACCCTAGAATGCTGCAACGCACAATAAATCGCGCGTCCTCGAAGACTGTCAGGTCACGCGCGTTTGCGGCTGCGGCTCAGCGAAGCGCCTCAGGAAGGAAACCCGATGCTGTACCAGCTTTATGAAACCCAGCGTGCCCTGCTGAGCCCGTTCTCGGAGTTCGCCTACACGTCGGCCAAGCTGTACAGCCACCCGCTGTCGCCGTTCTCGCACACGCCGCTGGCGCCCCGCGTGTCGGCCAGCCTGGGCCTGATGCATCGCCTGGCCAAGGAGTACCAGAAGCCCGAGTTCAACATCCACACCGTGCACGTGGACGGGGTCGATGTCGCCGTGCAGCAGCAGGTCGCGCTGACCAAGCCGTTCTGCCGCCTGCTGCGCTTCAAGCGCTTCACCGACAACCCGCCGATGCTGGAGACGATGAAAGACCAGCCTACTGTGCTGGTCGTGGCGCCGCTGTCGGGCCACCATTCCACGCTGCTGCGCGAGACCGTGCGCGCGCTGTTGCAGCACCACAAGGTCTACATCACCGACTGGACCGACGCCCGCATGGTGCCCGCTGAAGCCGGCGCGTTCCACCTCGACGACTACGTGAAGTACGTGCAGGAGTTCATCCGCCACGTCGGCCCCGACGTGCATGTCATCTCGGTCTGCCAGCCGACCGTGCCGGTGCTCGCTGCCGTGTCGCTGATGGCCAGCCACGGCGAGGCCACGCCGCGCACGCTGACGATGATGGGCGGCCCGATCGACGCCCGCATGAGCCCGACGGCGGTGAACAACCTGGCCACGACAAAGCCCTACAGTTGGTTCGAGAACAACGTGATCTACCGCGTGCCGCAGAACTACCCGGGCCAGGGCCGCCGCGTCTACCCCGGTTTTCTGCAGCACACCGGCTTCATCGCGATGAACCCGGACCGGCACCTGAAGTCGCACTACGACTACTTCCTCGACCTGATGCGCGGCGACGACGACAACGCCGACACCTACCGCGAGTTCTACGACGAGTACAACGCCGTGCTCGACATGCCGGCCGAGTACTACCTCGACACGATCAAGACCGTGTTCCAGGATTTCTCGCTCATCAAGGGCACCTGGAAGGTCGATGGAGAGCTGGTCTGCCCGCAAGACATCACCGGCAGCGCGCTGCTCACGATCGAAGGCGAACTCGACGACATCTCGGGCGCCGGCCAGACGCGCGCCGCGCACAGCCTGTGCACCGGCATTCCGGAGGCGCGGCACGAGCACTACGATGCGATCGGTGCCGGGCACTACGGCATCTTCGCCGGCCGCCGCTGGCGCGAGAACGTGTACCCGAAGGTGCGAGGCTTCATCGCCAGCCATCGGGCGGGCGAGCGCCAGCCCGCTGCGCTGAAACTGGCGGCACCGGCCGAGCTTGCGAACGCGGCGTCGGCTGGCGGCCCCAGCCGGGCCAAGGCTGCCACGGCTGCCACGACTGCCAAGGTGGCCTCATCCGGCCGCGCCAGCCGGGCCGCTGCCGCGAAGCCGGCCCCGAGCCGCCGCCGATAATCGGGCGGTGACCTTCCCCCCGCTGCTCGCCACTGCCGACCTCGCCCAGCGTCTCGACGACGCCTTGCCGCAGACGCAGTGCACGCGCTGCGGCTACCCAGATTGCCGCGCCTACGCGCAAGCCATCGCCAGCGGCGAGGCCGCGATCAACCAGTGCCCGCCCGGCGGCGCCGAAGGCATCCGGCGTCTGGCGGCGCTCACCGGGCAGCCGGTGCGGCCGCTCAACCCGGCCAACGGCCACGAAGGCCCGCTGCGGCTGGCGCTGATCGACGAGGCCTGGTGCATCGGCTGCACGCTGTGCATCAAGGCCTGCCCGGTGGATTGCATCGTCGGCGCGCCGAAACGGATGCACACCGTGATTGCCGAAGACTGCACCGGCTGCGAGCTGTGCATTCCGGTGTGCCCGGTCGATTGCATCGCGATGCTTCCCGTCGCGAGCCCGGCCA